>DASTTD010000338.1:0-11865 GCA_035760325.1 Gemmatimonadaceae bacterium | reverse complement strand
GCAGTGGTATCGGTGCGCACCGTAGCGGTGTCACTGGGTACGGCCACGGTATCCACGCGACCTGGTGGCGCAGCGGGACTCGTTACGGAACGGGGAGAATCGTAGAAAGGAGCCGGTTTCTGCGGACCGAGCTCGGACGGCCCAGGCACCTTGTCGCCGGTCACGCCCGGTGCGGCGAGTGGGCCGACCGCAACGCTTCGTCCGCCAGCACCCTGCAGGCCGCGCAGATAGTTCACCACGTCCCACCGATCTGCCTCCTCGATACGGTTGTAAGGAGGCATGAGGCCGCGGCCGTTGCGGATCATCCCGAACAGGTACCCATCAGTGCGCGATCTCGTGATGTCAGTCACGATGCTGATCCCCGGCATCCCGAATCTCGTCGCGGGCCCGTCACCCACGCCCCGGTCGCCATGGCAAACCGCGCAATTGATCTGGTAATACATGCGCCCGTTGGCGATAGACGTGTCAGTCGCCGCGACCGGGTTGGCGAGCCCCGCCATCGAGTCGATCGTCGCCGGAAGCGCACCGTAGGAAACCTGGTAGCCGGCGATGGCGGTTCCATTCGTCGGCACTGACATCTGCGGATTACCGCGCGACGGGGTAGTGCTGTCCTTCACTGCTTCCCACGTCCAGATGGACGGCTGCCGCTTGAAGTCGGTGAACCACTCGCACGCGGTGAGCACGAGTGGGAGAAGAAGCGCCAGCCGCCGCGCATTAGCGCTCACGCCGCACCTCCACTGCTCCGTGCTCGCGGAGCAGTACTTCGGCGTCGCTCGCTTTCTCGGGCGGGCACTCGACCCAGATGCCATAGTCACCGTGGCTGAATCGCGGATCGTAGCCGACCATCATCGTGAGCCTGGGAACGCGGGCGCTGATCAGGAGCCCGACCACCGTGGAGAGGCCGCCGACCAGAACCATCACCTCGAACCCGAAAATCGTGTAAGGAACCCATGAGGCGATTGCCTTCCCGCCAACGACCAGTGGCCAGTAATCCGAGACCCAGATGGCGATCCAGTATCCGAACGTGGCTCCGGCGAGACCGCCGATCAGCGTGAAGCGGCGCACCGGGCTTGGACCGGGGTCGAGGGCGTGCTCCAGCTCATGGCGCGGCGTCGGGGTGAACACTCGCACCTCGCCGAGCTTGCGCTCCTTGAGCGCCTCGATCGCGCTCACTGCGGCATCGAGCTCGCGGAATGCACCGAGTACGCCGCGCATCAGGCGAATTCTCCCGGCGTGTCGGGCTCATAGTCGAGGTGCCTGCCCGACGGACCGATGCCGTGCTGGTGACCGCGCCTGAGTCTGGGCGGAATTATCTCCTTCACTTCGGCAATCGCGAGGACGGGCAGCTGCTTGATGAAGAGCAGAAACCACATCGAGAACCAGCCGAAGCTGCCCGCGAGAATGGCGTAATCAACCCATGTCGGCGAGTAGCTCGTCCACTGCCACGGCTCGAATTCGTGCGAGAGAGATGGTACGACGATTACGAAACGCTCGAACCACATGCCGATGTTGATGAAGATCGACAGTATGAAAAGCCACGCCGGACTGCGCCTGAGCTTCTGCCAGAAGAGCGATAGCGGCAGCACCATGTTGCACGTGTAGAGAATCACCGACGACCACCACCACTGTCCCCACAGCCGGTTGGCGAAGAAATCCTTCTCCACCTGATTGCCGCTGTACCACGCCACGAACCACTCGGTCATGTACGCCGAGCCGACGACGAGCGATGTGAACAGACAGAGCTTGGCCGCGGCATCGAGGTGATTGAGCGTCACATAGTGCTGGAGGCCCCACCATTTGCGGAGCGGGATGATGATGGTGAATACCATCCCCAGTCCGGAAAAAATGGCGCCGGCGACGAAGTACGGAGGGAAGATGGTCGTATGCCAGCCCGGAGTGAGCGCCATCGCGAAGTCGAAGGACACCACCGAGTGAACCGACAGAACGAGCGGTGTCGAGAACGCGGCGAGGAAGAGATACGCTCTCGCGAAATGTCTCCACTCGCGATCGCTGTTTCGCCAGCCAAGCGCGAGGATCGAGAATATGCGCTTTCTGATCGGGCTGATCTTCTCCCTGTCGCGCAGCACGGCGATGTCCGGGATCAACCCGATATACAGGAATGTGCTCGAGATGGTGAAATAGGTGAGGATCGCGAATACGTCCCAGACGAGCGGGCTCTTGAACTGCGGCCATAGATACCGCCAGTTCGGATAGGGAATCAGCCAGAAGAATTTCCAGGGCCGGCCGAGGTGCAGGATCGGGAACAGAGCCGCCGTCATCACCGCGAAGACGGTCATCGCTTCCGAGCAGCGGTAGATCGTGGTGCGGAACCCGGCGCGGAACAGATAGAGGATCGCCGATATCAGCGTGCCCGCGTGCCCGATACCGATCCAGAAGACGAACGTGATGATGTACACGCCCCACATCACCGGCGGGTTGTAGCCCGCGACGCCAAGACCCGTATAGATCTGGTACATCCAGGCGGCGATGCCCGTCACCAGGAAGAACACCGCCACACCCAGCCCGATGAACCACGCGACGGTGGGATGCAGGGTGGCGATGATCTCGCGATCGACCTGCTCGTAATCTCTGACCGAGGGGAGCTGCACGTCGGCCGAGGCGATGTTGGGGCGTCGCGGCTCGTCGCTCGCGGGCATGGGCTGGGTCAGCGTTGCCACTAGTGTTGCTCCCCCGCGGCTGGTGCGGGAGCGCCGGGTCCGGGATGCGAGATTTTCTTCAGGTACACGACGGCTGTATACGTATTCAGCTCCTCGAACACGTGATACGCGCGTGCATCTTTGGCCGCTTGCGCGACGCTCCAGCTCTCGTCGGCTGCATCACCGAACGTTATCGCGCGCGAGGGGCACGACGCGGCACAGGCGGTGGTGAACTCGTCCGCCGCGAGCGGGCGCTTCTCGGCGGCCGCCCGGTTCTCCGCTTCGCGGATTCGCTGCACGCAGAACGTGCATTTCTCCATCACGCCCTTGCCGCGCACGGTGACATCGGGATTGAGCTGCCAGTTGAGAGGCTCGGGGAACGCGTACTGCGCGCGGTTCGGTTCGCCGTAACCGAACCAGTTGAAGTACCGGACCTTGTAGGGACAGTTGTTGGAGCAGTAACGGGTGCCGACGCAGCGGTTGTACACCTGCACGTTGAGGCCGTCCGGTGCGTGATAAGTCGCATAAACCGGACACACCGGCTCGCACGGTGCGTTGCCGCAATGCTGACACATCATCGGGACGAAGCGGGTGTCGAAATCCGCTCCGCCATCCTCGGCGCCCTCGTAATACCGCTCGATGCGGATCCAGGCCATCTCGCGGCTGCGAAGAATGTTCGCGCCGAACCCGGTTCGGCCCGGCAGCACCGGTCCGTGCTGCCAGTCAGCGCCCACGGTTGGAATGTTGTTTTCCGCGTAACATGCGCTGACACACGCGGAGCACCCGGTGCAGCGCGCGAGATCGACGGTCATCGCCCACCGGCGATTGGCCATGCCGCTCCAGTGCTTCGGATCGTACATGCCCTTGTCGTTCGAGCGCTGACTGCCCTGCTCGCCCTGGGCATCGTTTGCCACCGGCGCGCGAAGCCCGGGAAGGAATTCGTGACTCGCGTCGCCGGGAGCCGGCGCGCCGTGTCCTCCGCTTCCGCCCGCTGGCGCCCCGTGATCGGCGCCGGCAGCAGGCGCCCCGTGCTCTCCGCCCTGCGGAGCCACGCCAGCGCCGGTGGCGGCATCGCCCTGCGGCGCGACTTCCGCCGCGTGGCTTGCACCCGGATCCTGTCCCGCTTCGGTCCCCGTTCTCAGCTCGGCCAGAGTGATGGCCTGCCCTATCCCGCGTCCATGCTGCCGCGATGATCCCTCGGTCGTAACGATGTTCGAGTGACCACCCGCCTTCGCGACTTCCGCCCTGGTCGACACGTACGCCACCCCGCCGGCGCGGTCCTCGTACGCGGGGACGATGTCGAGCGGGTTGAATCCTGCCTTCGCGTAGCGGCCCGAATGCGGGTGGCCGCGCCCGGTCGCAATTGCAATCGTCTCGCGCTGAGTGCCGAGATAGCGCAGGACCGGCAGCGTCATGCTCCCGGCGCTGGTGCGGATCGTGACGTGATCGCCATTCTCCAGCCCCATTCGTTCGGCAGTGGCTGGATGCATCTCCGCCACCGTTTGCCAGCAGATCTTCGTGACCGGATCCGGAATCTCCTGGAGCCACGGCTTGTTCGCGCCGCGTCCGTCGCCGAGCAGGGGGTGCGGGTAGACGACGAGATACATATTGCCGCGCGACTGCTCCGCGGCGGGAGCGACCCTCGGAGCGGGAGCGGGGCGCGGCACATTGTCGCCGCCGATCGTTCCCGAAGCGAGCGCACGCGGCAGCGCCGCCGTGAGGCCAGCCGCTCCGCCCGGGAAGCGGCTGACCAGCCAGCTCCGATAGTCAGGCAGCGGGTAGCGTGCGGCCGCGGCGGGGTCGCGCTTGGCCACAGCGATCAGCACGTCCGACGTCGCTCTGGTGTCGAACACGGGATCCATCGCCGGCTGCTGGAGCGATAGAGTTCCCCTCACCGGCTCGGCGTCACCCCACTGCTCGAGTGGATGGTGGTCGGGGAGAATCAGGTCCGCCAGCTCCGATGTCTCGTCGGGATAGCTGGAGAAGCTCACCTTGAACGGAACCTTCGCCATCGCTTCCCTGAACCCCACGCTCTTCGGAAGCGTGAACGCGGGGTTCGCGCCCCGAACGAAAAGCGCGGATACCGTGCCCGCGTTCATTCGCTCGGCAACCGCTCTCAGCTCCGACGGAACGCTCATGCGCTCGAACCCGAGATATCCCTCGGCCGGCTTGATGGTGACGCCGACGTTGCCACGAGATTGATTGAGCGCATTGGCGGCGAGCGCGAGCTCGAGACCTCCCGATCCGCCGCCGCCCGCGAGCACCATCCCGGGAGTGGCAGCCGTGAACTCCGCTGCGAGCGCGCCGAGCACGCGCGCATCCACACCGCTGGCCGCTGCCGCCTGCTCCGCCGACGATTGTCCCGCCAGGAGTCTTGCGATGGCGATCTCGGTTCCAGGACGGCAGGCGATCCACTGATCGGCGTTGAGCCCGGTGAGAGATCTCCTTGGCCCGACGTATACGAGTCGCGGCGCACGCTCCGCGTCGGCTCTCGCATCGGCAAAATCGAGCTGCTGAGGGACTACCGCGCCCCAGTTATCCAGAAAATCAGCCCCTAGCGAAACGATCAGCCTGGCTGCCTTGAATTCCAGGCGGGGCCAGGCCGTCCCGTACGTCTGGCGATTCGCGGCGACGACGGCATGCTCGGCGCCCGCGTCGTAGCTGAGATGCGCGGGCATTCCGAATCCCGCGAGCCAGGCGTCGAGAAACGCGGGGAAGCTCCCGGTCTCGTGCTGATTGATGAACACCGCGTTCCCCGCTCCACCCCGGCTTCTCGTCTCGGCGAGCCTGGTTGCGAACAGCTGCAGCGCTTCTTCCCACGTGACCCGAGCGAGCGTCCCGTTGCGGCGGACCATCGGACCGCGATAGCGATCGGGGTTGTAAAGTCCCTGGAGCGCCGACTGGCCACGCGCGCAGAGGGCGCCGCGATTGACGGGATGCTCGGGATTTCCTTCCAGCTTGATGGTGCGTCCGTCGCGCGTCTCGGCGATCACTCCGCAACCGGCGGCGCACTCACGGCAGGTGGTGGCGTAATAAGTCGAGACGCCGGGAACCGTCTGGTCAGGTGAGACGAGATAGGGTATCAGCTTCTCGACCTGCTCCGATCCACAGCCGAGCATTGAAGTGGCGGCGGTGCCGGTGCCCAGAACCTTGAGGAAGTCGCGGCGCTTTACGCCCGTCGCTCCGTTGTCGGCGCTCATCTTCCGCTCACCGGTTCTAGTAGTGGCACGATGCGCAATCGTAGCGAGCGCGGAACGGCGGATTCGACTGTCCAATGTGGCAGTCGACGCACCAGCCCATGTTGAGCGAATTCGCCTGGTAGACGGTAGTCATTTTCTGCACGTCGCCGTGACAGGTCTGGCAGCTCACGCCGGCGTTGACGTGGCGCATGTGCGGAAAGTGCACGTACTCGGGGAGCTTATGGATGCGGACCCAGGGTACGGCTTCCTTCTTGTTCCAGTACGCGGCGAGCTTCTTGATCTCGGGCTTTCCCGTCGCAATCACGGTGTGACAGCCCATGCATGTCCCGACCGCGGGAAGTCCGGGATCCGGTGAGCGGTTCGCGGAGAAGTGGCAGTACAGGCAGTTCATCTTCAGCGTATCCACATGCACCGTGTGGGGAAACGCGACCGGTTGCTCCGGTGCAAATCCTTCAGACGAAGACGCGCCGCTGTACGCCGAGAGCATGGTGGCGAGGACGGCGATGCTGATGAAGCCGGGCACCGCCAGCCATCCACTGCGCAGGTTCATCCGCGAATGATCGGGTAAAGGCGAGTTAAAAGATCGGCTTTGTGAAGAATTTCACAAGCAGATCACGCCGGAAAAATGTTTTGCCCGGTAAGCACGCGCAAGGTGGGTTTTCACTCTTGCAAGGGTCCTGCCCCCCGGCGTCTTACACGGTCGATCGTCCGGACCACCTCGATAAAAATCGCCCGCAACAGGGCGACCTCGCGCAAATCGGGCGCTGCGCGGTAAAAAAGCGTCCGCACCGAGCGCATGATGTGCTCATGCGTGCGCGTCTTGAAGAATTCGATCTCATACAGGGCGCGCTCGGTGTCCGCGAAAAGTTTTTCATACTCCGCGGCGGTGGCGGGCGGGGCGTCCTTCCGCGGCGGAGCGAGAGTCCTGGTGGCGTCGGCGGCGGCGATGTGAAGCTCGTACAGAGCGAGCAGGACCGCCTGCGCCAGATTGAGGGATGCGTGCTCGGTCGTCGGGATCGTGACGACGACGTGAGCCCGATCCAGGATCTCGTTCGGAAGTCCCTTGTCCTCCCGGCCGAACACGAGAGCGACCGGTCCGGAGCGGGCGAAGTCCAGCAGCTCGGCGCCGGCCACCGTCGGATTCGCGACATCCCGCTTGGCGGCGCGGCGCCGCGCGGTGTAGCCGGCGACGCGCACGCAGCCATCGAGCGCCTCCTCTATCGTGTCGCAGTCCTGAATGCGGGCGATGATGTCGCCCGTATCGTGCGCGATGCCCTCGAGGCGGTAAGGATCGTACTCGACCGGGCGGACGAGATAGAGATTCGCGCAGCCCATGTTCTTCATCGCGCGGATGGTAGCCGCGATGTTCACCGGATCCTGTGGCTCATGTAGAACGACCCGCACCGCCGAAAGCACGGAGTCGGAGAGGATCGAGGCGCTGCCCGGAGCGCGATCAGCGGTGCGGGTCATCCCCGAATACCAGAATGCTGCCCCTCCGCGCCCGAACACATGGATCGATGGAAGGGCAGCATGATGCCCGTGGCACCGTCAGCCACGGTCAGCCGACATGCCGCGCCTAGACGACTGGCCTGCCGGTGATGAGGCGATAGACGACCACGATCACGGCGATGACGAGCAGCAGGTGAATCAGGCCACCGCCGACGTTGACCACGAAGAAACCGAGAACCCACAGGATCAGAAGAATTACCGCGATCGTCCAAAGCATTATGGTATCCTCGCAAGGAAGTGAATTACGCGTGACGGTATGCTAGGCCGCATTATGCAAGATGGCAACCAGCATCGAGCGCGTGCCCTTGCTCACGGCTGAAAAAGCTCGCTCTGCCCGGTCAGGTCATATCGCACGCGCGAATCCTGCACGGCGGCGAATGAAGTCACGGTGTGCCGCCGCGCGGCTGCGTCGAGAATGTGAAACACCTGAACGCCACGCGCTTCGACGGCGTCGGCAACGAGAGTGCGGTGGCACCGCCACGGGACGGCCTCCGCGCACATGATCGTGGTCGACTCGCCGCGCGCGAGCTGCAGCAGACGATCGAGAGCGGCCTCGAATTCGGGCGTCTCCATGTAGTCGGCATAGGCGCGAAATCCGGCGTTGCGCCATTTCACGTTGCGCGAATCCGCCCGGCCCTTCCGCCGCCCGCCGAGCTCGGGGAAATGAGTGTAGCGCACCGATACGGAGGGGAGCGATTCCCCCAGGCTCTCCTTCGAGAAATGAGGATACCGCCGGGAAGCAGGAAAGGCGCGGACATCGATCAGATGCCTCACGCCTTCCCTTTTCAGAAGCTCGACCAGCTCGCCGAAGCTTCTGGTCGAATGGCCGATGGTAAAGAGCCTATCTGGGCCCACGCTCCGTGAAGCTCGTGCTGTCGACGCGCGGAACGCCTGATGCGGGCGTGATTCCGGTGGACCCGGTCTGGTGCAGCGCCTGGCGTCCCAGAAGGATGCGCGTCGCGCGCACGTCGTGTCCCATGTCGATGAGCAGGAGCGCGAGATCGCCGCTGCCCCAGAGCAGTCCGGCGAGGACGACCAGTCTGCTCATCTCTCCCAGAAGAGTCGGGATCGACGTCGTGCCCTGTGTTACGAGGCCGGTGATGATCTCGGACACGAGGAGCAGCAGCAGGATGATCGCCATCAGCTTGAACAGCTTGGAGAGATATCCGAGTCCGACGTACGGCTCGAGGTCTGCCAGACGCACGGGCATTGCCGGATCGCGCTTCGGGTTCGCGGGAGTGTGCCGATGCTCTTCGAGCGGGGTCGATGGGCTGCCGGCGGTGGTGGTCTGGTCCATTTAGCTGTCTCCTGTGCCTACCAGCGAGCGGAGTAGCCTCGCGTGTCGATATGAGTGAACGGCCCGTGAGCGGGGTTTGCAGAATATACGCCTATCCCACCTATCAGCGAAGGGTGTGCCCGCTCGACACGCAGGGCCGCCTCCCTGATGAAAGCGGCATCTGCAATATTCACGCGCCCGTCCTTGTTCAGGTCGTCCATACTGCCATTTCCGTCGTTGTCGATGAAAATGTCGGCGGCGTCGCCATACATATGACGGCTGAGAGAGGCGCGGCCACGAGTATCGCCGACCCCTGAGTTGTACTGCGGGGTCCGAAAGCCGCTCATCACCCTGACCCCCTTCGGATTGATGCCGCGGGACTCGAGATCGGCCAGAATGAGCTCCAGCTTGTCGATCAGCTTGGTGTCGACGACGATGTATTTCGGCCAGACATTCCGCTGATCCTTCGGAAAGAAATCGCGCAGCTTGAAATGGTCGGACACGGGCGTGTTCTGCGTCGCCTCGGTGACTTCGATGAAGCCGGCTGGGGGGTCATAGTTCACTCCGGGGCGCCCCTTCCCACCGGTTGGCCAGTTGCCGATGTAATAGAGACCGAGCCGGCCACCTTTTTTTTCGGTAGCGGGACGAAGGGTGATGACGGTAAAGCCCGCGAGAGGCTTGATCGCGTTCCCTACCTTCAAGGCGAGGTTCCAGATTCCGGCTCTTCGCGGAGCGGCCCCAGCGGAAGTCGACTCCGCCACCGATCCCGATGAGAACGTCGTCACCGTGCCGGGCTGGAGCGTGTCGGCCAGCATCGGAGACACCGGCGTGCCCGGTTGCTGTATCCTCACCCGCAGCCTGCCACTTTCTCCGCGGGCTGGCGCGGATAAGGCCGCCAGTGCGGCATCGGTGAGGTAGGCAGCCGAAGGCGCGCGGCCCTGCGTGAGCGCGCTCGTGATCTTGGCCGTCGCCGGAGTTATCAGTCGTCCATCGTCTGTCGCGCGCGCGCGCGCGATCGACCACGACCATCCCATCGCGAAAGTCACGAGCAGGAGAATCGACGCCGTGTTGAAAGCTTTTTCCGCCGTACCTGAAGGGCGGCGAAAACCGCGCGGCCGCGACTCGGGAAACGCGAGAAGGCTCATCCCGCCTGTTGACCGGGGGGTGGGCCCGGTTGAACTTGAACGTCTCTCTTCCATTGCACCTCTCGCGCATGCAGACAATTCAGGATCTCTTCCAGCGGCTTTCGAATCTTCCCGACCTCGTCGAGTGGGCGGGAATTGTCGGACTGGCGGCGATCATCTTTTCAGAAACTGGCTTGCTGGTCGGCTTTTTTCTACCCGGGGACTCCCTTCTGGTTACGGCTGGCTTGTTCGCCGCCCGTGGCTACCTCGACATCTACTGGCTTGTTCCCACGCTCACGCTCGCGGCGATTTCCGGTAACTCGCTCGGGTACTTCATCGGCCGGACGACCGGTCCCCGTATTTTCAGCCGCGAGAACAGCCTGCTCTTCAACAAGAAACATGCTATACGTGCAGCAATGTTTTACGCGAAGCACGGGCGAAAAACAATTGTCCTAGCCCAATTTATGCCGATACTCCGGACTTTTGCGCCGGTGGTCGCGGGCGTCGGTGCAATGAGGTTCCGCGAGTTCTTTGCGTTCAACGTACTGGGGGCGTTCGCCTGGATATGGAGCATGCTTGGAACCGGTTATTTTCTGGGCCGATACATCCCCGGAATCGAGAAGAACATCGGCATCGTGATAATCGTGGTGGTATTGGTGTCGATTTCTCCCGCGATAGTCAGCGGCATCCGGTCTCGAAACGCGAAACGTCTCGCGGCGCTGCCAGTCGTCGAAACCCCGGACGCCTCACCGTAGCCTAGCGGGGTTTTCGCTCGCGGACCAACAGACGGGAAACAACAGGAGATCCATAATGGCCTTCACGCTTCCACAGCTACCATACGACTTCGGCGCTCTCGAGCCGCACATCGACGCGAAGACGATGGAGATTCACCACGGCAAGCACCACCAGACGTACGTGAACAATCTGAACGCGGCGATCGAAAAAGCTCCGGAGCTCGCGAACAAATCCCTCGATGACCTGATGCGAAACTCCGGCTCGGCCCCGGAGTCTGTGCGCACCGCCGTCCGGAACAACGGCGGCGGACACTGGAACCACTCGATGTTCTGGCAGATCATGGCGCCAAAGGCGGGCGGCGAGCCGGGCGGCAGCGTCGGAAAAGCGATCAAGGATGCTTTTGGGGAGTTCGCGAAATTTCGCGAGCAGTTCAACGCCGCCGGCGCGGCGCGCTTCGGATCGGGATGGGTGTGGCTGATCTCCGACGGCGGAAAGCTCTCGATCACGAGCACGCCGAATCAGGACAACCCGTTGATGGAAGGCAAGAAGGCGATACTCGGGCTCGACGTCTGGGAGCACGCTTATTACCTCAAGTACCAGAACCGGCGCCCGGACTACATGACGGCGTGGTGGAATGTCGTCAACTGGGGAGAAGTCGAAAAGCGGTTCGCGGCGAGGTGAGCTCATAACTGCGGACTGCGAACTAAACTGCGGACTGCGGACTGACTGCGGACTGAGGATTACTAACTGCGAACTGCGGACGTACTGCGGACTGGCGACTGCGGACCTCACTGCGAACTGAGGACTGCGAACGGCGGGGGGTCGATCCGCTGGCAGTCAATCATTTCCGTGACGCGCTCGGAGCGCCTGCCGAAAATGGCACAGGCAGGGATTCGGTTTTGACAGCTATGTTAGGTCAGCATGCCCCTCCTGCTTCCTTAGTAGCCCGTACGTCAACGCCGCCTTGGACCGTAATCCGCAGCTTCCGTTAGTCCCGCATGTCCGCAGCCGCAGTTCGCAGTGAGGTCCGCAGTCGCCAGTCCGCAATACGTCCGCAGTTCGCAGTTAGTAGTCCTCAGTCCGCAGTCAGTCCGCAGTCCGCAGTTTAGTCCGCAGTCCGCAGTTCTCGTTATCTCGCCGCTTCGCCTTCGAGATAGGTGTATCCTTCGAGCCCCGCGATGTAATCGGCAATGAATGCGTTCGCCTCCTGCCGCGACAGGGTAGTGGTATTGGCGACCTTGCGCCTGAAAGTGGCAAGAAGGTCCGGCGCCCGGAACTGGACGTAGGCGAGGACTTCCGTCACGGTATCGCCGTGCACCAGATCGGTGACCTCGTACCCGTTCGTTGGCGAGAGCCGTATGTGC
>DASTTD010000337.1:0-3617 GCA_035760325.1 Gemmatimonadaceae bacterium | reverse complement strand
ACGCGCCTCGACGAGCTCGAGGCGGACTCGGAAGCGGTCGTGAACGTGACGCGCGCCGGGTTCGACCCGAACGGAATACCGCAGCTGTTCGAGGTGTTGCTGAGAGAGAGGCGCACGCAGCCGACCAAAGTCGAAAGCTGGTTCGCATCGCATCCGATGGAAGAAGCACGGATCGAGCGCGCGAAACGATTGATCGCCGACCTGGGCCTCGGCGCCGAAGGGAACCTGCTCATCGACACGCCGAACTATCAGGCGTTCAAGGCGCGGCTCGATGCTCTGCCTGAAGGGCCGGCGCCCTCGAGTCTGCCTCCATAACCCACCTCCGGCTGGTCAGAGGTAGCTGAGCCAGCGATAGCGCCCCGTCGCTTTCAGCTTTGCGTACCAACGGCAAAGCGGATACAGCAGGAGCGTCCCGAGGATCCAGAAAAGATAGACGGTGGCGAGATTGAAGCCGGCCTCTGGGCCAGGCGGTGCGTTCCCGAGCGGACTGCCGATGAGATGCGCATAAGGTTTGCCCACCGCCATGGAAGCCAGTATCCCAAAACCATGGGCAACCGGCCACTGGAGGAGATAAAAAAACATCGGCACTCTGCCGAACGTGATCAGCGGCCGCGCGAGGTTGCTTTCCCGAGCGTCGTCGAACAAACCGAGGAAGATGAGCGCCGGCCCCAGCGTCATGAGCAGGAAAAGCAGCGAGGGCGGATACTTCGTCGTGTCGAGAAAGGACAGAACCGTCATCACGGCGGAGTCCTGAAGCGACCAGTGATCGGGATCCCCGTAGAAATTCACCGCCCGGAGCACGATGAACCCAAAGGTGAGCGCGGTGCCGGTCCGGAGCAGCCAGCGCCGGCGCTCCACGGGCGGGTCGGCGTACACCGAACCGAAGACGTAGCCGGCCGCCATCACGCCGATCCACGGAATGAGCGGATAAAGCACGATCAGGCCCGGACCCGGAAAGCCGAATGGGAAGAAAAGCCCGCCCTGATGGAGGATCAGCCAAAGCGTCGCGCCGAATCCGGGGATCGGCGTGCCCGGACCGCGCCAGCCATCGACGCGGAAGTCGTCGAGAATATTGTGTGTGAGGATCATGCCGATGCCAAGCCAGGCGATCGTGCGAAGGGGCAGGTAGATCAATCCGGCTAGAACGATCATCGAAACGCCGATCACCCAGATCACCTGCATGAATCCGAGGACATTCTGATAATCGAGCGTGAAGAAGACCCCGAGGCGCACCAGCGTGAACTCGAGGACGATCAGCCAGAGGCCGCGCGTGACCAGGAACCGGGTCAGCTCTTTTTTCGGCTTGCCGCGCAACAGCTGGAGATAAACACCGGTGCCGGCAAGAAACACGAAGATGGGAGCGCAGAAGTGCGTGATCCACCGCGTCAGGAACAGCGCGGGCCATGTCCGGGTGATGTCCGTTGCGTCGAACCGGAACGTGTCGGCGTGGACGAAGTCCCGCGTGTGATCGAGGAGCATGATCACCATCACTATCCCGCGCAGCAGGTCGACGGAGTTCACCCGTCCCCGGCCGAAAGGCAACGGACGTGGCGCCCCCTCTTCCGCAGCCGGTGGACGAATGCCACCATCAATATCCGTTTCCGCCCGCTGTTGTCTGTGCGCCGAACCTCTTACCGCGACCATATGCGCCGTAGCTCCATCCCGATTTCGCTCGCGTGTACACTCGCTCTGGCGGCGCCGACCGCCTCGCGCGCCCAAAGCAGATCGATCGACTGGCCGGCTCTTGCCCGCGAGACTCAGCAGGTGCTCGCTGATTATCTGCGCGTAAACACTACAAATCCCCCAGGCAACGAGCTAGCAGGAGCCCGGTTTCTCAAGGCCATCCTGGACCGCGAAGGGATCGAGGCGCAGATCCTCGACAGCGTCGAGCTCGGCGCCGGCAGGGCGAATCTCTACGCGCGACTGAGGGGAAACGGGTCGAAAAAAGCGATCGCGCTGGTACACCACATCGACGTCGTTCCGGCCGCCGCGTCGTTCTGGTCGGTAGACCCGTACGGGGGAGTGGTGAAGGATGGTTACCTCTGGGGCCGCGGCGCGCTGGACATGAAAGGTCAGGGCATCGCCCACCTGATGGCGATGCTCGCGATCAAGCGCTCCGGGATGCCGCTCAGTCGCGACATCGTGTACATCGCCAATACCGATGAGGAGGTGACCTCCACCGGCGCCATTGTGTTCGTGAACCGCCATGCGGAGCTGCTGCGCGACGTCGAATATCTCGTCACCGAGGGTGGGGATAATTTCCTGGATCGCTCCGGCAAGATTCAGTACTTCGGCGTTGGAGTAGCCGAGAAAAGGACATTCTGGCAGCGGCTGACGGTCAAGGGAATTCCCTCCCACGGCTCGCGACCAACGAGGCACAATCCGGTTCCACGGCTCGTCGCGGCGCTGAACAGAATCGCGAGCTACGAAACGCCTCTCCGCGCCACTCCCGGCGTTCAGAAATTCTTTCGCGACATCGCGCGGCTCTACCCCGAGCCGCAGCGCGGCTGGCTCTCGGACATTTCACGCGCCCTCCAGGAACCACGCGCAAAAGAGTGGATTCTGAGCGACGTGTACTGGAACGCAATTCTCCGCAACACGATTGCACTGACGGCGCTGACCGGGTCCGACCGGACCAACGTGATCCCGCCCGAGGCGACGGCCGACCTCGACATCAGGATTCTCCCCGACCAGGACGCCGACGAAATGCTCGCGATCCTGAAGCGGATCGCGGGCGACACCGCGGTTCACTTCACTCCACTGCTTGCTCCCAAGACGCCGCTGGAAAACCCGGTCGACACCGACCTGTTTCGTGCGATAGAGACCGCTTCGGCGCGGGCCGAGCCGGGGAGCTTCGTGACGACGCGGATGCTGACGGCGGCTACCGATCGACCGACCTATCGTAAGCTGGGCATCATCACCTACGGCCTCGATCCGTTTCGCGTGCCGGCGGAGGAGAGCCAGAGGGGGATGCACGGAAACGACGAGCGGATCTCGCTCGAGAATCTCGGCTTCGGCGTTCGGTTTCTATACGATATTCTGAGAAACGTGCAGTAGCTACGCGCGCCGCAAAGTCGTGACTATCCATCGACGCTCACCGAGTCGCGCGTGGTATCCACCGGCGGCGGGCCCCCAGTGTCGTTATCAGCCTGGGCCGAATCCGACTGCTTCTTCGTGGCGTCCTCTGATTGCTCGGAGCGGGACTCGCGCGAAATGCTGTCGGACGAAACCGCTATTCCGCTGTCGCTAGTCGTGTCCTGCTCGATGTCGGTTTGGCTTTCCGCCCTCTCGGCGTTTCGCCGCGCGAGTCGGGCTGCGGTCTGCGCGCGGATTATCCGCTGACGGTGGCGTTCCACGAATCGGAAATTCTCCGGCGGCACCAGTCCCGCTCCCGCAACGCGGCCGCCCTGCGCGGCCTCCGTAGCCTGGGCGAGCGCGACGGTCTGTAGAACGAAGTCGCGCACGGTCAGCCCGGTCGCTTCGATCGTCGTCCGCGCCCGCGGGCTGGACTCGAGCCGCGCCACCGCCCGATCGATCACGTTTCCACGGCCTTCCCGGCGCTCAGCCGGAAACGCAGACCGGGGAAGGCGGTCGAGATTGCGCTGCGCGATTTCCCA
>DASTTD010000336.1:0-5289 GCA_035760325.1 Gemmatimonadaceae bacterium | reverse complement strand
CGCACATCCTTACCTGGCGGGCGTCGCCGTCGGCGCGCTGGTCCGCGCCGAGCTCGATGGCGTCGCCCCCGCGCGCATCGAGCGCTTCAGAACAGCGCTGGCCGGACCGCTGGGGAGCGTCGGCGACCGCCTCATTTGGGCGAGCTGGCTGCCGTTCTGCTCACTGGTGGCGTTATGTGTTTACGGATTCGGCAGATCACCGCTGGCGGTGGTCGGTACATTTCTCGCGCTGTATAACGTGGGCCACTTTGGACTTCGGGCGTGGGGCCTCTCTCTCGGGCTTTCGCGCGGACTCAACGTCGCGTCCGGTCTCGGCAATCCGGTGCTGAGGCACGGTCCGCAATACATTGGTAGTGCAGCAGCGCTCGTGGCGGGACTGACACTTCCGCTCGCGCTCGAGCGCGTCGCAGGGCCAGGCCGAGCGATGGCCGGCGGAATTATCGTGACCGCCTTCCTTGGGATCCTCCTTCTCGCTCGTCTGCGGGAGCACGCCGAAGGCTGGAGGGTCGCGTTGGGGGTCATGGCGCTGTTCGTACTCTTCTCGGTGATCACCTGATGCCTCAGCGCGAAGTCAGAATTCTGAACAAGCTCGGAATCCACGCGCGACCGGCGGCGGAGATAGTCAAGGCTGCGGGAAAGTTCAAGAGCAATATCACCATCATCCGTGACGATCTCGAGGTGAACGCGAAGAGCATAATGGGAGTGATGATGCTGGCCGCCGAGTTCGGCGCGACGGTGACGTTGCGCGCGACAGGCGAGGACGCCGAAGCGGCGCTCGATGCCCTTGCCGCCGTGATCACGGCGAAGTTCGGCGAGAGCTGATGCCCGGCGGGATCGTCGGCATGCCCGCATCTCCCGGCATCGTGGACGGGCCGGTGCATCTTCTGCGCTGGGAAGTTCCCGATGTCCGGCACCGCAACATTCCGGACGAGGCGATCCCCGCCGAAGTGGCGCGGCTGTACGCCGCGATCGAAAAGGCGAAGGACCGGCTGCGGCACGTGCGCGCCCGGGCCGAGAAATACGCCGGCTCTGAAGAGGCCGCGATCTTCGACGTTCAGCTCACCATCCTCGAGGACGCGGAGCTGCAGCGGCAGGTCGTCGAGCTCGTGCAGCAGAACATAGGCGCGGAAAAAGCTTTCGACCTCGTGATGTTCGAGTGGCGGCAGGAATTCGCGGGACACTCCCGGCCGATGATACGCGAGCGCGTCGGCGACCTGATCGATGTGCAGATCCGCGTGCTGTCGATTCTTCTCGGGCTTCCCGACCATGATCCTGTCGATCTGCCGAAGGGCGCGAACAAGATTCTGGTGACTCACGACCTAACGCCAAGTCTCACGGTCCAGCTCGATCGCGAGGCGATCATCGGCATCGCGACGGACGCCGGAACGAGAACGTCGCACGTTGCGATTCTCGCGAGATCGCTCGGGTTGCCCGCCGTCGTGGGATTGAGGCACGCCACGGAGCAGCTCGAGGGAAGCGAGCACGTAATTCTGGACGGGACAGCGGGCGTCCTCATCGTCAACCCAACGCCGGCGCAGCTCGCCAAATACCGGGAGCGGCGCGCTCTCGAAGCCGCGGATGCGCTGGAGCTCCAATCGCTGGCCACCGCCGATTCGATCACGCTCGATGGCCACTGGGTGACGCTGCGCGCGAACGTCGACCTCCCGGAGGAAGCGGAGTTCGCCGCGCACAGCGGCGCCGAAGGGGTAGGCCTCATGCGCACCGAGTTTCTGGTGGTAGGCCGGGCGACGATGCCGGACGAGGAAGAGCAGTACCAGGCGTACAAACACGTCGTCGAGGCGTTCGGCGGCAGGCCGGTCGTGATTCGCACATTCGATGTCGGCGGCGACAAGCTGCCGGTCGGCGGCTACCCGACCGATGCGAACCCGTTCCTGGGCTGGCGGGCGATCAGGATGTGCCTGGACGAACCCGACCTGTTCAAGACTCAGCTGCGTGCCCTGCTGAGGGCGGCGATGCACGGCGACGTCAGAATCATGTTTCCACTGATCATAACGCTCGATGAGGTCAAGCAGGCGCGCGCTCTTCTCGACGAAGCGGCACGCGAGCTCGACGCGCGCGGCGTGGAGTACCGGCACGACCTGCCTCTCGGGGTAATGGTGGAGACACCCGCCGCCGCGCTCTGCGTGGACACCCTGGTCGACGACGTGAGCTTCTTCAGCATCGGAACGAACGACCTGGTTCAGTACACCCTGGCGGTCGACCGGGGAAGTGCTGCGCTCGCCGCGCGCTTTACGCCCCTGCATCCGGCCGTTCTCAAGCTCATAAAGCGAATCGTCGACGTCGGCTGCGAGAACCGGCTGGAGGTCGCCGTTTGCGGCGAGATGGCATCCCAGCCTCTGATGGCATTCGCCCTGATCGGCCTCGGGGTTCGATCCCTTAGCGTCGCGGGGCGCTCCGTGCCGCTCGTAAAGCGAATCGTGCGCGGCGTCAGCGTCACCGTCGCGGAGGCGGCCGCGAACGCGGCGCTTGTCGCGCGGACCGCAAGAGAGGCGGAAGGCGCGTTGCGCAGAGGCCTTCTCGATGCTTTCGGCGACGCGCGTTTCCTGCGCGATGGGTTGCCCGGCTCCTTCGACGGAAATATCTTCGAAGGCTCAGGTGGATCGTAATAGTCCTCGGCGCACGAATAGTACGGCGTGCGACCGCTGCCACCGCTCATCCTCAATTCCCCCAGAGGAATTTCGTGCTCGATCGACATCTGTTCACGTCCGAATCCGTAACCGAAGGTCATCCTGACAAGGTCGCGGACGCGATCTCGGACGCCATCCTCGATGCAATTCTCACCGATGATCCCCAGGCGCGCGTTGCCTGTGAAACTCTCGTAACTACCGGCCTCGCCTGCGTGGCGGGGGAGATTACGACCAAGACCTATGTAAACGTGCCCGAGATCGTGCGCTCCACGATCGACCGCATCGGCTACAACGATGCAGGCTTCGGGTTCGACTCCAAGACCTGCGCCGTCATCAGCACGATCGACAAGCAGTCTCCCGACATTGCCCAGGGAGTCGATACCGGCGGGGCCGGCGATCAGGGCATGATGTTCGGCTACGCTTCCGATGAAACCGAGGAGCTGATGCCGATGCCGATTCAGCTCGCCCACCGGCTTACGGAACGCCTTGCCGCTTTCAGGCGATCGAAGGACGGAAAGTGGGTTCGCCCCGACGGCAAGGCGCAGGTGACGGTGCTTTATGAGGACATGATCCCCATCGGCGTCGAGACGGTGGTCGTATCGACCCAGCACTCGGAGGATATCTCGACGAAGAAGCTGCGCGAAGCCATCATCTCCGAAGTCATCGAGCCGGTCATCTCCAGGGACCTGCGCGCAAATGGCGTCAGGTTTCACATCAACCCGACGGGTCGTTTCGTGATCGGCGGACCTCAGGGCGACGCCGGGCTCACGGGCCGCAAGATCATCGTCGACACCTACGGCGGGATGGGGCGGCACGGTGGCGGAGCCTTCAGCGGGAAAGACCCGTCCAAGGTCGATCGCTCCGCTTGCTACGCCGCCCGCTGGGTGGCCAAGAACATCGTGGCCGCGAAGCTGGCCCGCCGCTGCGAGGTGCAGGTAGCGTACGCAATCGGAGTCGCCAAGCCGGTTTCGGTCAACGTCGACACCTTCGGAACGAATACCGTTCCCGAGACCAGCATAATGAAAGCGGTCGCCGAGGTGTTCGATCTGACGCCACGGGGAATCATCGACGCTCTCGACCTGCGGAAGCCCATCTACAGCCGGACTTCGTCCTACGGCCATTTCGGACGTGCTTCCGAGAAGAATCCGAACGGGAAGGGCACGCTCTTTACCTGGGAGAAGCTCGACCGGGTATCGGACCTGAAGAAGGCAACCAAGGGTGCGTAGCACGTTAATTTGAATTAATGCAACTCGTCGAAGTCGAAGTCATGCGTCTCGGTCTCGATCGCTCGACCAACTCCTACGTGGTGATTCTGCAGGAGAAGGGCGGCGCGCGGCTGCTCCCCATCTGGATTGGACAGCCTGAGGCGGAATCCATCGTGATCGAGATGAACAAGCTGAAGCGGGAGCGCCCCCTGACCCACGACCTGTGCAAGAACCTGATCATCGGACTTGGCGGTACGCTCAGACGGGTAAACATCACCAAGGTCGAGAACCGCACCTTCTTCGCGGAGCTCCACATCGCGCAGACTTCAGGCGCGGTTCACGTCGATGCCAGGCCGTCCGACAGCATTGCGATCGCGCTGAGATTCGAAGCCCCGATCTTTGCGCAGGAGACTCTCCTCACGGCGCTGCTGCTGGAGGAAGGGCAGGCGTCGCCGGAGACAGTCGCCGAGCCTGCCGACGAGATGTCCGCGGAGCAGCTCAAGGAATACCTCGAAAACATGCGGCCCGAGGACTTTGGGAAGTTCCATATGTAGTCTCGCGCTCCTGCTCCTCCAGGGCGGCGTCCCGCCGGATCCTCAGCTCGTCTCAGGCCGGATCATGCGACCCGGAATCAGAAGCATGGTGCCCGTCAGCGGTGCGTGGGTGGTGCTCCACCGGGTTGGGCCCGACAGGTCGGGACCCCTCGATTCACTGCGGTCCGACGCCGGAGGCCGCTACAGATTCGAATACCTCCGCTCCGGCAGTGAGGACGCGGTTTATTTCGTGTCGGCGATGCACGGCGGGATCGCCTACTTCACTCCGCCGTTGACGGAAAAAAGAATCGGCGGCCGGGCCGGCGAGATCACCGTATTCGACACCACATCCGGCAAGGTCCCCATCAGCATTCGCGGGCACCATGTCGTCATCTCCGCCGTAGATGCGCGCGCGCAGCGCGCCGTGGTCGAGGTATACGAGCTGTCGAACGACAGCTCGGTAACGCGTATTGCCGCCGACGATCGCCCCGAAAGCGCGACGTGGGCGACTCACCTGCTCCCCGCGGCGAGGGACTTCCGCGTTACACAGGGAGACATCCCCGGTGACGCGGTCGCCTTCGTGAACGGCCGCGCAAACGTTTTCGCGCCTCTCGCCCCCGGGGTGAAACAGATCTCGTTTGCGTACTCCGTTCCGGCGAGCTCGTTTCCGCTTCGCGTTCCCGTCCAGGCGCGCACCGATGTATATGAAGTTCTGATCGAGGACGAAACGGGTACCGTGACGGGCCCGAAGATCGAGGAAATGGATCCGGTTACCGTGGAGGCGCGCAGCTTCCGGAGGTTTCTGGCCTCGGACATACCTCAGAACTCGATAACCGTCATCGATCTTCCACCGGCGGTCGCGACCAGCGGCATCGATCCGCGTTATATGGTCGTTCTGACTCT
>DASTTD010000335.1:0-6362 GCA_035760325.1 Gemmatimonadaceae bacterium | reverse complement strand
GTGATGCCATTCAGGATCGCGGAGCTGATCGTCGACGTGATCAGCTTTCCGTCACGAACGATGAACAGATTTTCACCGCTCCCCTCGGAGACGAGGCCGAACGAGTCGAGCATGATTCCCTCGACGTATCCATCGACCCGGGCCTGCATCTTCGACAGCTGCCCGTTCAGGTAATTCCCACCGGCCTTGGCGAGCGAGGGAAACGTGTCGGGCGCGGCGCGCCTCCAGCTCGAGACGCAGACATCGGCGCCGTTCTTGAGAGCCTCCGCTCCGAGATACGTGCCCCACGTCCACGGAATGATGAAGACTTCGAGCGGCGTGTCGCTCGGCAGCACACCCATCTGCTCTCCGGCCCGCAGCGCAATCGGCCGCAGGTAGCAGCTCGGCAGCCCGCTCTCGGCGACGGTGTCCACGGCAGCTTTCGACAGCTCCTCGATCGAGTAGGACAGCGGCATCCGGTAGATCTTGCACGAGTCGACGAAGCGCCGCATGTGCGCGCCGACCCTGAAGATCGCGGGGCCGTTAGGGGTCTCGTAGCAGCGAATCCCTTCGAAGACACTCGAGCCGTAATGAACGACGTGGCTCATCACGTGAATTGTGGCGTCTTCCCAATTCACGAACTGTCCATCTCGCCAGATACGGTGGTGATTGTTTGCTGCCGCCATTGAGCCGCGCTTCCTTCAGTGAGAAGGGTTGAAGATATCCAACGACTGACGAGGTACGCTACTGGCCCCGGGTCGGAGCCGCTCCGCGCGCACTGGTCCATGACGCGAGAGCCGAGCCAGCGGAGTTGACGCGGTCCACGAGGTCCGTATCGATAGCCAGGACGCGTCCACTCTCCACCAGAACCTTTCCTCTTACCGCAACGAGGTCGGCCGATCGCCCCGGCAGAGCGAAGACGGCGGCCGCATACGGGTCCCCGAGCGGTGTCGTGCGGGGGGCATCAACGCGAAAGGCCGCGAGGTCGGCGTCCTTACCGACCTCCAGCGATCCTACCCGATCATCGATTCCCAGCGCGCGAGCGCCCCCGAGCGTCGCGAGCCTGAGCGCGTCATCCGCACCGAATGCATCGTGTCGTTGCGCGGACGCGCGGTGAATCAGGACAGCCAGACGCGCTTCGTCGAGCATGTCCATGCGATTGTTGCTGGCGACGGAGTCCGAGCCCAGCCCCACCTTCACGCCGGCTGCGATCATAGGAAGGATTGGGGCGATCCCGTGACCGAATTTCGCGTTCGAGGCGGGACAATGCGCGACGGCGCAGGCGTGGCTTGCCATCACGCGAATATCCGCATCATCCACGCGCACGCAATGGATGAGAAGCGCCCCCCGCTCGAGCGTGCCACGCTCCTCGAGCAAGGCGATCGGGGAGCGCGCCCGCCGAATCGTTTCGATTCCGCGGCTGCGCAGCGCGTTGGAGAAGTCTCCCGTTCCGTCAGCGACGCACACCTGCTCGGCGTCGCTTTCCGCGACGTGCATGGCAAGGGGAAGCCCCCGCTGGTGCGCGAAGCGCGCCGCCGCGCTGTACAGCGGATCGGACACCGTGTAAGGCGCGTGCGGCGAGACTCCGAGAGTGACGAGATCCGTCTGGTCCTTCTCGAGGACCATGATGCGGTCCTCGAGCTCGCGCATCGCTTTTTCGGCGTGCGACGGGTCGGGCCCGAAAACTTCCTGATACATGACCCCGCGCACGCCCTGCTCTCGCATTGCGCGGATGACGACGCCGCTGGAGCAGGTATCGGCGTAGGTCGTGACCCCCGCCGCGAGACCTTCGATGATTCCGAACCGCGCGGAATCGAGCAGCATATCCCCGGTGAGGGCTTCGTTCCTGCTCTGGCGAAGCTTGTCGATCCACGCCGCGAAGCGGCAGTCCTCGAGGAACCCGCGCATCACGGTCAGCTCGAGGTGAGTGTGGGTGTTGACCAGTCCGGGAAGAAGGATCGCATCGCCCAGCTCGACGTCGTCACCGGGGGGAGCCATGTCACGCCCACCGACGTAGGTGATGATTCCCGACGTCTCGACTACGGTTCCGTTTTCGATCGGCGGCTGGGTGATGGGCAGGACCCAGCGCGCGTGGTAACGCATTACCGCGGTGCGCGCGGGGGCGGGGGCGGGGGCGACGGAATCACCCGTGCACCCGAATCCGGACGGGGAGCCGGGGGCGCCGCGGAATCCGTGGGCGTCCGTGCTGGCTCGCGCACTGGCGGAGCGGGGTTGGGCGCCCGGATCACGGGCGCGCTGCGGCGCGTCGTATCGAACACGGTAGGCCGCCGCCGCGACGAGGGCACGCCCTCATAGCCGGGCTGAATCTCGGGTGGCGTCACGCGGATCGGTTGTTCGGCGCCGCCGGTCGGCGGGGTCAACGGCGGAGGCGCGAAGGTGTCGTACGGAAAGAGCTCGGGCAAGCTGTACGCCAGATGCCTGTCGCAGTCACGCGTCGGCTCGGTACCGGAGATGTAGAACTCGCTGGTGGCAAGCTCACGTGGGCAGTAAGGTGTCAGCAGCAGACCGGTCGTCCTGTCGATCTCGCGCGTGACGACCGAAATCGGCTTCGGCCAGTCCGGCGACCGCGGTTTTCTGCGGTACACCTCGCTCATGAACGCCGTCCATGCCGGCGCGGCCAGCACTCCGCCCTGCGCGTTGTTCTTGATCCTCTGCGGGCGGTCGAGCCCCATCCAGACGCCGGCGACGAGATCCGCGGTGTACCCGATGAACCAGACGTTGGTTGCATCGTTCGTCGTACCCGTTTTTCCTCCCGCCGGAATGTTGAAGCCGGACGCCCAGACTCCCGCCGCGCTCCCGCGGCGCACGACGTCCTTCATGATGTCGACCATCAGCCACGCCTCTTCGGGAGACAGCACCTGGGTGCGCGTCGGCGTCGGCTGCCAGAGAATCTCGCCCTTCTGATTCTCCACGCGCACGATTGCGTTCGGTGTTGCCCGCACACCCAGATTCGCGAACGCCGTGTACGCCGATATGAGCTCGATCGGATAGACATCCGCCGCTCCGATATGGATCGACGGATACGGCGGAATGGGAGTGGTGAGGCCGAAATTGCGTGCTTCGCTTATGACGGTCTGCTCTCCGAGCTCCATTCCGAGGCGAATCGAGGCGAGATTGCGTGACTGATAAAGCGCCTGCCTCATCGGAATCTCGCCGAGGAAGGCGAGATCGTAATTCTGGGGCGCCCAGGTTTCCTGGCCGGGAATGTCCATCACCAGCGGGCTGTCGTTCACGATGTACGAAGCCGGGCGGCCGTTCTGAATGGCCGCCGAATAGAGGATCGGCTTGAACGTCGATCCCGGCTGGCGGAGCGCCTGTACCGCGCGATTGAATTTCGAGTCGTAGAAATCCCGTCCGCCGATCATCGCGCGCACCGCCCCGTTTCGCGGATCCAGCGCGATGAAGGCTCCCTGCAGATACGGCGAAGCGCCGCCACCGATGTCTCCTTCCCGGCGCGCGATGTAGTACTCGTACGTCCGGTGGGGGTAGGGGCCGTACCGACCCGCCTCGATCGCGCGGATCTGCCGCTCCAGCGCCCGTTCGGCGGCGCTCTGCATCTCGATGTCGAGCGTGGTGTAGACCTTCAGTCCCTGCTCGTAGAGCTGCTTGCCGAACTGCGCGTCGAGCTGCTGCCGGACCCACTCGACGAAATACGGCGCGGTCTCGCCCGTCTCCGTCTTGCTCGCGAGCCGCAGTGGATAGGCTCTGGCCTGGCTCGCATCGGCCTCGCTGATCCTGCCGGCGTCGCGCATGAGACCCAGGACGGTGTTGCGTCGCTGAATGGCACGCTCGGGATAGCGGACGGGATTGTACCGGGATGGCGCTTTCGGCAGCGCGGCCAGCGTCGCCGCCTCGGCCAGGTTCAGGTCGCGAACGGATTTGCCGAAGTAGCGCTGTGAGGCGGTCTCGACTCCGTAAGCGCCGTGTCCGAGATCGATCTGGTTGAAGTAAAGCTCGAGGATCCGCTTCTTGTCATAAGTAGCCTCGATCTGTCGCGCCACCTTCGCTTCCTTGAGCTTCCGCACCGGACTCTTCTCCCGCGAGATCTGGTCGGGGAAGACATTTCTCGCCAGCTGCATGGTGATCGTCGAGAAACCTTCGGAGAAGCCGTTGACGGGAGACTTGAGTATCACTCCGGTGGCCCGGTACCAGTCGATGCCGGCGTGCGAGAAGAAGCGCTTGTCCTCGGTGGAGATGAAAGCGTCGACGACCACCTTGGGTATCTCGTCGTACCTCACCAGCGTACGGCGCTCGAGACCCAGCTCGGCGATGAAGCGTCCGTCGACCGCATAGAGCTTGGAGGTTTGATTCGGCGTGTATTCCGCCAGCGACTCGATGGTAGGACACTGACTGCCGCGGCAGATGAGCGCCCAGCTGGCATACAGAAGCCCGGCGCCAACCGAGAACAGGAAGGTGAACCCGAGGAGCAGCGCTCTCATCAGCGTTGGGTGACGCTTGCGGAATGAGAGCTTCGCGGGGCCTTCCGGGTTTGGTGGCGTGCCGGCGGAGCCGGCTGGGCCAGGCGTTAGCGGGGTGTCTGCTGACATTCGAGTTGAAAAGTAACTGTCATACACCGAAGGTGACACAATAGACGGCCAGCCATATCTTCCCCGCATGCACGCCTCTCAGCCGCTGCTCGACGAGCTCGCGTGGCGCGGACTCGTCTATCAGCACACCGATGGACTTGCTGACGCCCTCAAAGCGGGAAGCGTGAGCGTTTACGCCGGATTCGATCCAACCGGCCCGAGCCTTCATGTCGGACACATCGTGCCGGTGATGGGTCTCGCCCATTTGCAGCGTGCCGGCCACCGTCCGATCGCGCTCGTCGGCGGCGGCACGGGATTGATCGGCGACCCGAGCGGCAAAGCGACAGAGCGGCAACTTAGCTCCGCCGAAGAAGTCGCGCGGAACGCCCGGGGTCTCGAGGAGCAGCTCAGACTCTTTCTGGATTTCACGGGTCCGGCGGCGGCTCGCATGCGCGACAACGCATCGTGGCTGTGCAAGCTCGGTGCGGTCGACTTCATGCGCGATGTGGGAAAGCACTTCACGGTGAATTACATGCTCGCCAAGGAATCGGTGCAGGCGCGGATCGAGGGGGGAATTTCGTTCACCGAGTTTTCGTACATGCTGCTGCAGGCCTACGATTTTCTGGAGCTCCACCGGCGCGAGGGAGTGACGCTCCAGATCGGCGGAAGCGATCAGTGGGGCAACATCACCGCCGGACTCGAGCTGATTCGGCGTGTTGAGGGGACGACGGCGCACGGATTGACGATGCCGCTCGTGACGACCGCCAGCGGCAACAAGTTCGGCAAGACCGAATCAGGCGCGGTCTGGCTCGACCCGAAGATGACCACACCCTACAAGTTCTATCAGTTCTGGATCAACGTCGACGATCGTGATGTCAGCCGCTACCTCCGCTACTTCACGCTGCTGCCGCGCGCCCGGGTGGAGGAGCTCGATGCAGCCGTCGCGTCGGAGCCGGAGAAGCGCGAGGCCCAGCAGACGCTTGCGCATGATGTGACGTCGCGGGTGCACGGGGACGAAGCCGCGAGCGTCGCCGGGGATGTTTCACGCGTGCTGTTTGGAAAAGCGGATCTCGCCTCGCTGAGCGAGCCCGTGCTCCGCGCATTGAGCGAAGAAGT
Organism: Gemmatimonadaceae bacterium; assembly: GCA_035760325.1. GTDB lineage: Bacteria > Gemmatimonadota > Gemmatimonadetes > Gemmatimonadales > Gemmatimonadaceae > UBA4720. The sequence continues at coordinate 720 of DASTTD010000335.1, read as the reverse complement.
GCCGTTCATTTCCGTCGCCACGGCGCCGACGATCGCTGATGCGCTGGTGAGCCTCGAGCTGGTCCCGTCGAAAGGCGCCGTGCGGCGGCTCATCGAGCAGGGTGGCGTGTACGTTAACGGCGAGCGCGCGACGGCCGCAACCGAGCTTGCGTCAGCGCGTCCGCTCGCGGGCGGTTACCATCTGCTGCGGAAGGGCGCGAGGGAATACGGGCTCGTTCGCGTAGGTGCCTAGTGAGGCGGAAAGACATGGAACAAACTCGGAACTACCTGTTCCGAGTAATTGTTTGCCGGTGACAGGTTGCGGGTTTATACGCAGGCCGCAAACGCCCAGCGCAACGAAAGCCTTTACTGAAGACTACCTGCCAGGTGCCGTCGGCGGGCCAGCTGGTGGCTGCGGGCGCGCGTCCCGTCCGGTCGTGTCGCCCTCTGACATCGCGATTCGTTTGAGGAGACCGTAAAGCATTTGTTGGCCGGGATCGACATCGCCGCTCTGGAAATCTGACTCCCGCATCGAAGCGTACCGTGCACCACGCATTTGCGTAGTCACGCGATGAACGCACAATGAAAGCGCATGCGCCCTTGCCAAACGTGCAGCCGCCTGAAGTCCGACATCGTTGCCAGGATGCACCAGTCAACCGACCCTGAAGAAAATGGCCCCCGATCGCTCGGGGGCCATTCCTTACTCGCAGAGCAGTTACTCTTCGCGCGCGGCGCGTCGCC
>DASTTD010000334.1:0-5615 GCA_035760325.1 Gemmatimonadaceae bacterium | reverse complement strand
TCTCACTGATCGCGCTGGCTTCGCTTGCTTGCGCGACCAACCCCCCCGCCACCCAGGATCCGGTCGCGAACACCCCAGCCGCCGCGGCTCCAATGGAATCGGCCCGCGCCGTATCGGGGGGTGGAATTTCCGTCAGCGGCTGGACGGGAAGGATCGACGCGAATGAAGCCAGGCAGGGCCAGGTGCTGAGTAACGCGAAGCTCGCGAGTGACCGCGGCGCCCTTCACGTCACTACCGGACCGGCTGTCGCCTACTGGAAGCCGACCAACACCGCTAACGGTGACTACACGGTAAGAGCGACGTTCAGGGAGCCCGCCTACATGAGCCTGAACGATCATCCGCATCCGTACGGGGTCTTCATCGGCGGCAACGACATGGGCACCGACAGCCAGAGCTACCTGTACTGCGCCGCGAACGGGAACGGCAGCTTCATCGTGCGTGGGTTTGGTCCCGCGTCGTTCCAGCTCAACGGTCGTCGCGGCGAGATGCACGCGGCCGTCAACAAGGCCGCTGCGAAAGGGTCGCCCGTCACGAACGAGATCGCCGTTTCAGTGAGCGGCGACAAGGTACAGTGCGCCATCAACGGCACCGTGGTCGCGACGTACAACAAGTCGGACGTCGTCGGTGCCGGCAAGCTGAAGTCGACCGATGGTATCTACGGAATCCGCTTTGCGCACAACACTGAAGGCCTCGTCACCGGCTTGAGGGTGACCAGGCCCTGAGGTATGTAGTTCTGTGTTTGTAGTTTGGTTGTAGTTCCCTGCTAGAAGCCCGGCATCCGCTCGTCGGCCGTCGGGCCGTAGATGGAAGGAACCGGGACGTCGATCAGACGCATGTAGACGGTGAGCTGGCCGCGGTGGTGAACGAGATGATTTATCGTCTGCCGCACCACCGCGGCACGGGGGAGCGTGAAGATCACGTGATCGCCGTGCTTGAGTGACCAGTTCACCAGGTAGTCCGCATCCTTCGCCCCTGCGATGGCGCCCCGCGCCTCGCGCACATTCCTGTCGAACAGCTCGACCAGTGCTTCCGTTTTCTCATAGGTGTATCCGGAGAAGCCGCCCAGGTCGAGCTCCGTCTCCAGCACCGTGTTGGTGATCCAGCCCGGCATTACGGCAACGAGTTGCGTGAGATGGCCAAGCGAGAACGACTTCGGGTGAGGCTTCCACTGTCCTTTTGCTGAAGGAATCCGCTCGAGGACTTTCCGGGTGGTCGTCATCTCCTGATCGAACTCGGGCAACAGCACTTCAGAAATCGTCATGCGGTCCTCACGACAGCGCGGGTTGGAGACTGACTGCCCGGATCTCTTCTCCACTGTGCGCGGAGATTACCGTCGCGGCGGTGAGATCGGCAGTGACATTCATTATGGTTTTTACCACATCGGGCAGCACGTCGAGCGCGATGAGAATCCCCACTCCCTCGGCGGGGATTCCGACCGAGATCAGCACGGGCACCATGATATAGAGACTGGAGCTGGGAATTCCGGGCGAGCTCAGGCTGAGAACGATCGCGAGCGATGCGATGGTCAGAAGCTGAATCGCCGACAGCGGGACTCCATAAAGCTGGCTCAGAAACAGCGCCCCCGCGATATGGGTGATCGGAGTGCTCATCTTGAAAGTCGAGAGCGCGACCGGCAGCACGAAGCCGCTGACGTTCGTCGGCAGAAACAGGCGCTTCTCGGCTACGTCGATCATCGCCGGCAGCGAGGCGAGAGAGGAGCGTGTGCTCAAGGCAACCGCCTGCGCTGGCGCAATCGCGGATGCGAATTTTCCCACGCCTATGCGGCCGCCGGCCGCGGCAACCGGATACAGCAACAACGTGCCGATCACGAAGAGCAGACAGGTGATGGCTACATAGAGACCGAGCGCGCCAGCCACCCCTCCGCCCATGCGCGCAATGAGTCCCATCGCGAGAATGAACACTCCGACCGGCGCAGCGAGAATTATCCAGCGCACGAGAATGAGCATCGCTTCGCCGATGGCGGCGAAGGTAGTGAGCAGAACGCGCTTCGGCTCGGGCGGCAATTTGACGATCGCGAGAGCGAAGAGGACAGAAAAAACCACGAGCGGAAGCAACGCTCCATCAGCGGCTGCCCTGAAAGGATTCGTGGGGACCAGACCGACCAGCCATTGGCTGAAGGTTGGGAGCTGACCGACAACTTCGGCTGGTGCAACCGCGGTCACACGCATTCCGGCGACAGATGCCGCGTCGATGGAGATCAACGACAACAGCAGCGGGCCCAGAACCAGCCCCACGAGCGCCGACCCAACGAGGAGCCCGAACATCAGCAGCGTCGTACGGATGCCGAGGCGGCCGACGCTGCGGAGATCACTGACCGAGGCGATCCCGCCGATCAGCATCGCGACGACGAGCGGGAGCACGGTCATGCGGATGGCGTTCACCCATAGCTCCCCAATCGGCTGAACGGCCCCCACGGCGGACAGCAGCGATTCGCTGCCGGACGCCGAAGCCAACGCGCCGACAGCGAGTCCGGCGGCCAATCCGATCAGAACGCGAGCCGTAAGTGACATCGGTCCGCGAATTTAACACCTTGCGCCGCGCCCGCTTATCATTCGGAATGGCACCCACCGGAATCAGCGGGAACAGCGTGTGGTTGGTCGCTCTCATCGTTCTCGCCGCCTGCGCGCCCAACCCTCGTGAGCTGAGACGCACGGCAACGCAGCCGGCTGCGCGCGGAAGCGACTCCTCGTTCATAGCGCAGGCCAGGAGGGACAGCATCCTTCGGCCATATACCGCGGCGGATGTGAAGTTCATTTCGCTGATGATCGGTCATCATGCTCAGGCGATACTCGTTTCCCGCTGGGCGCCGACCCATGGAGCGAGTGCCTCGGTGCGAACGTTGGCGGCGCGAATCATCAACGCCCAGCAGGACGAGATCGCGACCATGCAGCAGTGGCTGCGCGACCGCCTACAGCCGGTGCCAGACGCGCAAAGCACGGGAGTAACGATGAAGATGGACGGCGTCGAGCACGTAATGGCGATGCCGGGCATGCTTACAGATGCGCAGCTGAAGCAGCTCGATGCCGCCAGAGGCGCGGAGTTCGACCGGCTCTTCCTGACGCTCATGATCCGGCACCACGAGGGAGCCGTCACAATGGTGAAGGAGCTGTTCGACTCTTACGGGGCGGCTCAGGATGAGACAGTGTTCAGGCTCGCATCCGACGTGAACGCCGACCAGTCCACCGAGATAGAGCGGATGCAGAAGATGCTCGATGCCCTTCCACCAGAAACCCAACGATGACATTCCGATCGGTGATAGTCGCAGCCTCGATTCTGTCCGCGGCGTGTGCGCCTTCGACTTTCCCGGGTGGCGCACCGCCTGGACCTGATCCGCGGGTTGGGCTCCGCGCGGGAAAATTCGACGCCGGTCAGGTGCTCTGGAACCTCCGGTTGATATCCACCACGCCTCCGCCTGAAAATTTCGGCACGGTCATGAACTCGGACCTGGCCTTCACGGGTCCCTACGCGATCCAGGGCAACTTCAATGGATTCCAGGTCTGGGACATCTCCAACCCGAGCGCGCCTGCCCTGACGAAGGCGTATCTGTGTCCGGCGTCGCAGAGCGACGTCTCCGTGTACAGAAATCTGCTTTTCGTCTCCGGAGAGAGCCTCAGTGCGCGGCTCGACTGCGGAACTCAGGGCGTGAAGGACACCGTCAGCAAGGACCGGCTGCGGGGACTCCGCATCTTCGACATCACTGACATCGGGAACCCGAAATACGTCGGCAACGTCCAGACGTGCCGCGGATCACACACGCATTCCGTGCTGATAGATCCGAAGGACCCGGATAACGTTTACGTCTATATCTCCGGCTCGTCGAGGGTGCGCTCGCCGTCAGAGCTTCCCGGCTGTGTCAACGTTGCTCCCGATCGCGATCCCAACTCGGCGTTGTTCCGGATCGAGGTGATCAAGGTTCCGCTTGCTCACCCCGAGCGTGCCGCAATCGTGAGCTCACCGCGCATCTTCGACGACCTCGTCGCACCACCGACGCACGGGGAAACGCCCGAAGATATCGCGGCGCAGAGGACGGCGATCGCTGAGTCGCGCGCGAAAGGCGGGTTCATCGCGAAGATCAGGGGCACGGAAAGAGTTCTGGACGACGACTTCATCAAGCCCTTGCTCGACAGCATCGTCCAGGCACGCAATGGCACGGGCGCGCCGACCGCCGCCGACAGTGCGGTGCTGCGCGCCGCGCTGCCTCGCGTGGTCGCGGCGGCTTATCCCGATCGGCCGGTGAGCCCCAACGCCGGACCGACGCAATGTCACGACATCACGGTATATCCGGCAATCGGCCTCGCCGGGGGAGCGTGCGGAGGTTACGGGTTCCTCCTGGACATTCGGGATCCCGTACATCCCCGGCGCATCACCGCGGCCGCGGACTCGAATTTCTCGTACTGGCACTCCGCCACGTTCAACAACGATGGGACGAAGGTTCTCTTCACCGACGAGTGGGGCGGAGGCCGTCAGCCCAAGTGCCGCGACACCGACAGGGCGGAATGGGGCGCGAACGCGATTTTCACGATCGCCGACAGGCGCGGGCCAGCTCGCTTGATGAACGCGTCGACGATGGCGAACACCGGTGCTGCCGAGCTCGAGTTCCGGAGCTACTACAAGATTCCCGCGCCGCAGACACCGCAGGAGAACTGCGTAGCGCACAACGGCTCACTGATACCAATCCCGGGCCGCGACGTGATGGTGCAAGGGTGGTATCAGGGCGGCATCTCCGTTTTCGACTGGAGCAATCCCTCCGATCCCATCGAGATCGCCTACTTCGACCGCGGTCCGATCGATTCAACGAGGATGGTGATGGGTGGCTCGTGGTCGGCGTACTGGTACAACGGCCACATATACAGCTCGGAGATCGCGCGCGGGCTCGACGTTCTCGAGCTGGTTCCGAGCGTCCACCTCACGGCGAACGAGATCGCCGCAGCGAAAACGGTTCGCTTCGACCACTACAACGCTCAGGGACAGCCGAAGCTCGTGTGGCCGGCGAGCTTTGCGCTCGCGCGCTCGTACGTCGACCAGCTCGAGCGGTCAAAGGGTTTGTCAGAGGACAGGTTGGCATCGGTCCGCGCGGCTCTGGCGGAAATCGAAGCGATACAGCCGGCGATGCGGCAGGACCGTCTTACGCGGCTCGCTGCACAGTTGGAACCCGACGCACGCCGTTCCAGAGATGCGGCCAAGGTGCGCGCCCTGACCAGGGCCGTTCGCGATCTGGCGACGATATCGTCTTGAGATAGCCAGGAGCCGAAAACTACCTGCCCAGGGCCGGTCGGAGGACCCGCTCGTGGCTACGGGCTACTGCTGACCACGGCGAGGATATTTCCGTCCGGATCCTTGAACCACGCGTTCTTCAGCTTGCCGGCGAAGTGCACGTCACCTTTTCGCGTCGTTCCGGGAAAGTCGTAGTGCTCGAACACGACGCCTTTCGGTTTCAGCTGGCGAACGACCCTGTCGACGTCATCCACGATCCACGTGACAGCGCTTGCTTCGTTCGTGCCCGCGAACTCCGAGACGTAAACCATGAGGCTCGATTTCCCGCTCCTGTAATTGAGAACGGATTCCTCGCCCGATGGTGACGGCGTGAGGCCCAG
>DASTTD010000333.1:0-4147 GCA_035760325.1 Gemmatimonadaceae bacterium | reverse complement strand
CCTGTCCGCGCCGCGACCTGGGGTGGCCGATGAGTCGGAACTGCGGCCCGCTCGGATTGGACGGCTGACCGCCGATGAGCAGCCGGTAGAGAAAGATCTTTTTCGGACGCAGCGTATCCGGCAGGGATGCGGAAAGGGCGGCCATCCTTCTCGTATCGAGGATGTCGATGTTCGGATAGACCGATCCGAACAGCTTCGGGTCGACCGTGAAGAAAAAACGACGCGGCTCGAACTGATAATCCTCGATCTTGCGGTCGAGCGCCCGCAGGGTGCGCTCGCCGACGGTAAAGACGTTGTCGCGAACGACGTTGCCTTTCTGCTGCGCGAGAATCGTCTTCAGCCGCATCGAGCCGACCTTCGTGACGGCCTGAATACCGTAATTGCCGCTTGGGATTCCGGCGGTGATGTAGCGCGAGGAAGGCGGCTGGAAGGTGACGTTCCCGATCTCCACCTTCTGCACGAACTCGCTGCCTCGGCCCTCGTAGTAGATCGAGATGTTGTTCGACGCATCGAACTCGCGCTGGGTATCGTAATCGAGATCGACGTGCACCCGCTCGGCGACGATTCCCCCCGATTTCGCCGAGAACTGGAAGTCGACGAGCGGCTCGAAGGCGCTCCGGCAATTGACGGCGGGATCGAAGAAGAACGCGGATGAGCAGAGCGCACTCTGATTCTTTTCCGCGCGGAACTCGAGACGGCCGTCCAGCTGCAGGCCAAGGTCCGCGTACTCACCGAGTATCGGAACGGGTTTGGGAGTGGCGGCAGGCTTCGGCTTGAGCGGCAGCTCACCAGGATACGAAGGCGCGGGAACCGGCGTGGCGAGGTTGCTGGTCGCCACCTGTCCCCACACCGATTCCATGATCGCGCGCATGTTCTGCTGAAACGCCGTAGCGCGGGCTGCTTCGATCTGCGCCTGGGCCTGACGGTAGGATTCGCGATCACCGCGCGAGAGTACCGGCGGCAGAACGAGCGGCAGCGTATCGGTGCCGATCCGCAGCCGGATTCCCGGCGCTCCGGGGGTTCCGGTCGGAGGCGACACCGGCGTTCCCGGAATGACGGTTCGCGTCGTGTCCTGCGTATCCTGGGCACGCGCCTCGACCGGCCCGCAGATGCACGCCGCGAGCATCGCTGCAAGGAGGCCCGGTACACGAGTCGCGCGCGCGAACTCGTGCGTGGAAGTCGTTGTCGTCGTGCTGCTTACCCACGAGCGCACGGTATATTTCACCCTGTGAAGATACTGCACCGCTACGTTCTAAAGGAACACTTGGGGCCGCTCACATTCGCCCTGACGGCGCTGACTTCGATTCTGCTTCTCCAGTACATCGGCAAGCACTTCGGGCAGCTGGTCGGCAAGGGATTGCCGACGCTGGTGATCGCGGAATTCTTCGGGCTGTCCGTGCCGCTGACCGTAGCGCTCACGCTGCCAATGGCGGTGCTCGTCTCGACGCTGTACGCGTTCAGCCGGCTCGCGGCCGAAAACGAGATCACCGCGTTGAAGGCGAGCGGAGTCAGTCTCGGCAGCGTGCTGCAGCCGGTACTGTGGGCAGCGCTGGGAGTGACACTGGTAATGGTTGGCTTCAACGACCAGATCCTCCCCCGCTCGAACCACCGCCTCAGCATTCTGCAGCGGGACATTGCTCAGACGAAACCGACGTTCGGCTTGCGCGAGCAAGTGATCAACGAAGTGATTCCCGGCAAGTTCTATCTCAGGGCCGGACACCTCGACGAGGCCACCAACCTCATGCGCGAGGTAACCATCTACGACATGGGCGATCCGACGCGGCGCCGCACCATCTACGCCGACAGCGGGAACATGGGAATGACCCGTTCGATGACCGACCTGGAATTGACGCTCTACAACGGGAACATGCAGGATGTTCCCTCCGCCACTCCGGACGACCTGCAGCGCCTTTACTTCAATGTCGATCTGATTCGAATCCGGAATGTCGGTAACCAGTTTCAGAAAACGACCACCGACTCCTACAAGAGCGACCGCGAGATGACCGTCTGCGAGATGCAGGCTGCGCAGGAGCGGGCGCGGAGAGACCATGCGATAGCGCGCACCGAGTTTCTCGCCAAGCGCGCGGCCGCGGTGAGGTTGCGGGTGAAAGTGAGCGACGGTGTCATGAATACGCGAACCAGCGCGCCGTGGGACATTGGGCTTGGCCGCGTATACTGCAACGCAATCCGCAAGGTTGCCGGTCTCGCGCCGGTGCAGACGGCGGGGGCGCAGGAGGTAGTACCGCGGCGCCCGCCGCCGTCGACCGGCATCACCGATCCCCTGGGCACCACGATGATCGAGGGCCTGCGCCTCCGGATGGTGGAGAGCTCGCGCATCGTGAGCTCGTATGCGGTGGAGATCCACAAGAAGTTCGCGCTGGCGGTGGCGTGCTTCGTCTTCGTGCTGCTTGGCGCTCCGATCGCCCTGCGATTCCCCCGCGGCGGCGTCGGCCTTACCATCGGTGTGAGCCTGTTCGTGTTCGCACTGTATTACATCTGTCTGATCGCCGGTGAGTCCCTCGGGAAGCGGGGGGTCATCCCACCTGTCGTCTCGATGTGGGGGGCGAACGTGATGTTCGCACTGGTCGCCGTCTGGCTGCTGTCGAAGATCGGGCGCGAAGCGCGCACGGCCCGGGGCGGCGACATGGGCGAGATGTTCGACTCGATCCGTGGATGGGCTCGTGAGAAGATCGGCGCCGACAGGCGCAGGCGCGCTCCCGAGAGAGCCGCGGCTTGATCGGACGCGCGCTCGACCGTTACGTCTTCAAGGAATTCTGGACGATCTTCGTTCCGACGGCGCTCGGGATGCCGATTCTGGTGAACGTGATCGACCTTACCGACAATCTCGACAAGTATCTCGCCCAGAAGCTGAGCGCGGGCCGCATTGCGCTCAGCTATCTCTACTGGCTTCCCGATTCGATGTTCATGGTGCTGCCGGCGGCCGTCCTTTTCGCGACGGTGTTCGCCATCGGAGCACTGACGCGCCATTCGGAGATCACCGCCGCCAAGGCGTCAGGCATCAGCTTCTACCGCCTGATCGCGCCCATATTCCTCGGCGCCATCATCGCTACGTTTCTCGGACTTGTTCTCGGCGAGCTGGCGCCCATCACGAACAAGAAGCGCCTCGAGCTGCTCGAGAGCACGCGCGGAGCGGTACGCAACGACCGGTACAACTTCGCCTACGCGGCGGACGGCGGGAGGGTGTACAAGATCGGGGGTCTGCACGTCCTCGAGAATTCGATGGTCGGACTGGTGATCGAGCGAAAGGGCGTCGGACCGGAGTATCCGTCCTATGTCATCTCGTCGGCGGGGGCACGGTTCCGGCCAGACACGGGATGGGTCATCGGCAAGGGCGCGATGCACGTGATTCCCGACTCCCTCTCGAACTTCACCTTCAGCTTCGATTCAATTCTCGACCGGCGCCTGAAAGAGGAGCCGAAGCAGCTGACGCTGTCGCAAAAGGCTCCATCAGACATGGGCTTTCGCGAGCTTGGCCGGTTCATCACATCGATGGAGCGCTCCGGAGCTCAGGTCAACGAGCTGCGGGTGGAGCGCATGCTGAAGCTGGCAATCCCGCTCACGTGCATGGTCATCCTTCTCTTCGGCGCGCCGCTGGCGACGAGCACCCAGCGGGGCGGCGCGGCATACGGCGTTGGTCTGAGCCTGGCGACCACGGTGATCTTTCTGATGCTGATCCAGCTGACGAAGGGCATCGGCGGCAAGGGGATCATTCCCGCCGACCTGGCAGCGTGGCTGCCGAGCATCATATTCGGGACAGTGGGACTCTTTCTATTCATGCGCGTGCGTACTTGATCACCGATCCGCTCGTCATTTTCCGGCGGGTCGGCGCGCGCGGGTACTTCGCCCGCGACATTGGCCGGGCGTTCAAGGATCCCCGCACATACGGACCCGAGACGTTCCGGCAGATGCGCAACATCGGCGTCGACTCGCTTCCGCTGGCCGCCATCGTCGCCGCCTTCATCGGAGCCGTGACGGCGTTCCAGACGAGGTATCAGCTATTCGGCGGTGTGCAGCTCTCGGTCGTTGGACTGATATCGCGACAGTCGATCATCCTCGAGCTCGGGCCGCTCTTGACCGGTCTGGTGCTGACGGGCCGTGTAGGCGCGAGAATCACCGCGGAGATCGG
>DASTTD010000332.1:0-3568 GCA_035760325.1 Gemmatimonadaceae bacterium | reverse complement strand
CGCTTCAGACTACGGTCGGGGCGGTTGGCGGACTCGTCAACAGACTCGTTCTCGGAACGGCGACGAACGCGCTCGGTCAGACCGTACAGCGCGTGATCGATCAGGCGACAGGCTCGATTCTCGAGCGGACGCTGTCGACCGCCGGGCAGCAGATCGGCGAGAGGGCCGTCGGTAGCATCCTCAACCTGCCCGTGCTCAACCAGGTCACCGATAGGGCGGGGAACATTGTCAAGCGCGTGCGTGACAGCGCGACCAACGCGATCATCGAGTTCACGGTCGACCGCGCCGGTAAGCTGCTGGCTTCGCGCATCGCTCAAGCGGGTACGCGTTAGTCTGCTGCCGTCAACTTGAGCCTTCGCGCGGGTCAGGCGGGCGAGGGCTCTGCATCGGCGGCCACTCGCTTACACGCGGCGAGCCTCGCCTGTCGGGGTCTGCTGAGATATCAGAGCGAAGTGTGCGGCGAGTCTCTTGCTACGCGAGAGGCCGCCTGCGCAGAACCCTCGTCCGCCTTCCCAACTGGACTCTAACGGTAACTCCGGAGATTGCCGCACCTGCATTAAGCGAGCGCTTGCCGCATGCTGCTAAACAGCGCGGACCGAATCGCGCGCACGTGCTGTCCGGACGCCGTTAAGCTGGTTACTCCCAGCATTCGAGCTGACAGCTGATCACCCGCTCTGTTGCTTTTCCCTCAGCCGCTATCGGGACCCTGATACTCGAGTATCGCATCGGTAACGAAGTAGCCGCCCTCTTCACGAACCTTCTTCGCAACGGCACGGCGGGTTTCGTCGACCTCTTCCTCGCGGCCATCGAGGTTGCCGCGATTCATCGCGAATCTGCGGCCGGCTTCCACGCAGAACAGATCGCACAGCGCAATCTCGCTCTCGCATTTCTCGACGCCCCGCTCGTCGATGAGGCTTTGCGTGCGCGCAATGACCGATGCGGTCGCGAAGAGGTCGATCGCCATGTTCGCCAGCCGCTCGAGCACCAGCTGCCGGTCGATGATCGCCTCACGGTGCCGGATAATCACTCGTTCGGCGGCTCGCGCCAGCTCCGCCACGTGCTTCTCGAAGTAATCCTTGTGCCTGGAGAGCCGAGGATTGACGGCGATGTCGAGCGTCGATGTCTGACCCAGGCGTAGCCGCACACGCGACGTCGCGTAGCCGCTGAGCAAGCCCAGGTTCCGGAGAGGACGGCGGAGCGCCGAACCGATCTCCTTCAACGCCTGCGCGGGCGCCTGCACACCGTTGAGCGCGATGAACAGCCGCAGAACCTCGTTCGCGCCCTCGAAGATGCGGTTGATCCGTGCATCTCTCAGGTTCTGCTCGTATGGGTACGGCTTCACGAATCCGCGTCCGCCCGCGAGCTGCACCATGTCGTCCGCCGCGCGCCAGACCATCTCGCTCGCGAATACCTTGGCGCACGCAGTCTCCAGCGAAAAATCGGCATCGCCGCGGTCTACCATTGCCGCGAGAATCCCGAGCATCGCGTCAGATGCGTATATGTCGCCGGCCAGACGGGAAAGTTTGCGCTGGGTGATCTCGAAATCGGCTAGCGGGTGGCCGAACTGCACGCGCTTCTCGGCGTAATCGGTCATCGCATCCAGTGTTCGCTTCGATCCTCCGATGCATCCCGCGGCAAGAGTGAGGCGTCCCGCGTTCAGGACGTGCACGGCGACGCTGAATCCTCTTCCCAGGCTTCCCAGCAAATGATCAGCGGGGACTTCGAGGTCCTTGAAATCCAGCTCGGCCTGCGTCGACCCGCGGATACCCAGCTTCCGTACCGTACCCAGCACTCTGAAGCCAGGCATGTCGGGCCGAATCAGAAACGCTGTCGGCCGCTCCAGCTTCTCGCCGCGCCGCTGGAGAGTGGTCTGGGCGAACGTCGCGATCACGCCAGCGCGATGGGCGTTCCCAATCCAGATCTTGCGTCCATTGAGCTTCCAGGCCGACCCATCCTTGCTGCGGCGGGCCGTGGCCTTGATGTTCTGCGCATCGGAGCCGACGTCGGGCTCTGTGAGCGCATAGGCGGCGAGAAACTCGCCACGCGCGAGGGAAGGCAGATAGCGCTCCTTCTGTGCGTCGGTCCCATGGAGAACGATCGCCTTCGATCCGAGACCGCAGTGCACGCCGACGAGAACCGCGAGAGAAGCGTCGATCGACGAGAGCTCCTCGAAGACCCGTGCGTACGCGGCCGTTGAAAGCTCGAGGCCGCCGTATTTCTTCGGTATCGTCATCCCCAGCATCCCCAGGTCGGCGAATGCCGCAATGACCGAATCAGGAATGGTTTCCTCTTCGTCGAATTTCGCCGAGTCTATCACATCACCCTCGAGAGCCTTGAGGCCCGCGATCAGCCGACGCACCGTACGCGCCTCGTCAGGGGAGTGATCAGCGAGAGGACGCGGGTACGGGAAGAGGAGTGAATCGAGAACTACACCCGCAAAAAGCCCCCGCGTGAAAGACGACTGCGGCTCGGCCACTACGGCGTCGACGGAGCCGACGTGATTCTGGCCGCGTCCTCGAGCTGATCAGCCAGCTCAGACGGGTCTGTCACCGGCGCATCGCAGGTGTAGCCGCGGCAGACGTACGCCGTCGGTTTCCCGTCGCGAAGCGTTCGACCCTCGAGCAGCTTCACGGAAACGCTGATACCAGGCGGGCCGCCAGCCAGCACCATCGACGGAACGTACCGTTCGGCGACGACGCGCTCCAGGGCCCGGAACGCCGAGTCATCCCGCTCCCCGATCAGCGCAATCTGAATCGCACCATTCAGCTCCATGTCGACGCTGCCGAGCAGGTGGCCGAATGCGCTCGGGTATTTGGCGGAGACATCGGTCAGAGTCTCCAGCGTGAACGCCGCGCGGCGTCTGAAATCGGAATCGTGCTGCAGCTCCGCCAGATGAAACAGAAGCTCGACGGCGAGGGATGTTCCCGAGGGCGTGGCGTTGTCGGTTGGGTCGCGCGGCCTGGTTATGAGCTGCTCCGCATCCTTCGCGGTATCGAAGAAGAATCCCTTCTCGTCGTCCCAGAAACTCCGGATCATCGCATCGGCGATGATCCGGGCGTCGTCCACCCAGCGCTGGTCGTGCGTCAGCTCGTAAACCGCAATGAAACCGAGTGCGACGGCGGCGTGATCCTCCAGAAATCCGGTGATGCGCGTCACTCCCTCCTTGTGCGAGCGCATTACGCGTCCGTCCCGGACCATCTCGCGTGCCAGGAATGCGGCGTTTTTGAGCGCCAGCGTGCTGAAGCGCTCATTCCTGAATACGCGGGCGGCGGTGGCGACGCCCCGGAGCATTAATCCGTTCCATGATGCAAGGATCTTTTCGTCGCGTCCCGGCCAGACGCGGGCTGCGCGCGCGTCGTAAAGAATTTGTCGCGCACGGGCGATAGCGGCATCGAGCTCCGCCCGGCTCAGCCCCGACCGCGCGGCCGTGGCGGCCCGGTCCGCGGCGACGAAGAGTATGTTCTTCCCCTCGAAGTTGCCGCCGCGGGTGACGCCGTAGTAGCGCTTGAAGGCGGGGGCGTCCCCGCCGAGCAGCGAATCGATCTCGCCTTCAGTCCACACGTAGAAC
>DASTTD010000331.1:0-3412 GCA_035760325.1 Gemmatimonadaceae bacterium | reverse complement strand
TATCGTTCGCACCCTCAACGACGTCGTCACCAAGGCTGCCGAAGAATCCGGGCGCGACACCGACGACCTGCCACTCTACACGCTCGAGGAAGGGCAGAAGATGCTGGCGACCGTCCAGGGCCTCGACCCCGCGGGCGTGGGGGCGCAGAACCTGCGCGAATGTCTGCTCCTCCAGCTCAGGGAGGCGGGCCTCGAGCAGTCAGTTCCGTACCGCCTCGTTCGCGACTGCTTCGAGGAGCTGATCAACCACCGGTGGAGCGAGATCTCGAAGCGGTTCGGGATCAGCGCCGCGGACGTGCAGAAGGCAGCTGACGAGATCGCCAAGCTCGACCCCAAGCCGGGCCTGCAGTACGGATCGCGTGACGACAACTACATCATTCCTGACCTGATCGTCGACAAGATCGACGAGCGATACCACGTCTTTCTGAACGACGCGAATCTTCCACGACTCAAACTGAGCAGGGCATACCAGGAGATCGCGCGCGACAAGAAGAAGTTCGATGGGGAGAACAAGGAGTTCATCTCCAACAAGCTCAATTCCGCCAACTGGATGATCCAGGCGATCGAGCAGCGCCGGCAGACCATGCTCAAGGTGATGAACTACATCGTCGAGCGGCAGCGCGAGTTCTTCGAGAAGGGAATCCAGCACCTGAAGCCGCTGACTCTGCGTGAAGTCGCCGAGGTGATCAACATGCACGAGTCCACGGTGAGCCGCGTGACGAACGAGAAATTCGTGCAGACGCCCCGCGGGGTGCTTCCGCTCAAGTTCTTCTTTTCGTCCGGGCTCGCGACGTCGGAGGGCGAGGATGTGTCGGCGCGCGGCATCAAGGCGCAGCTGCAGAAGCTGGTCGAAGATGAGGACCCGAAGCATCCCCTCACCGATCAGGCGATCGTGAACATCCTGAGGGAAAGCGGCGTTCAGATCGCGCGCAGAACCGTGGCGAAGTATCGCGATCAGCTGGGCGTGCTTTCCGCTCGCATGCGCAAGAGGGTATGACATCCCCGACGCGGACTGAGACACAACAGCGATTCACGGGGGCGGAACAGCCCTCAGCCAGTCCGCGTCCCGATGTCAGCGTCCTCGTGCCCGCAAAAGACGAAGCGGAGAATCTGCCGGTATTCATGGAGCAGGCACGGGTCGCCTTTCAGTCGGAGTCGCTTCGCTACGAGGTGGTGGTGATCGACGATGGCTCGGTGGACGGAACGTGGGAGGTCCTCGAGCGGCTGTCCGCGGAGTACCCGTTTCTCAATCCGGTGCGACACGGCGTGCGCCGCGGCATCGCCGACGCGCTGCGCACCGGATACCTCAATTCGCGCGGAAGCGTGCTGGTGTTCTATCCCGCCGACCTTCAGTACAAGCCCGAGGACATACCGAGCCTGGTGGAGCCGATCTTCGCCGGGCGTTCGGACATCGTGGCGGGCTACAAGGAAGGAAAGTACGAGAAGGCCTTTGTGTCGGGGGTCTACAACCGACTCAGCAGATCGCTCTTCAAGGTCGGTGTACGCGATCTCAATTCCGTCAAGGCGTACCGCCGCGAAGTGATGGACGCGCTCCCGAATCGCCCGGACTGGCATCGCTACATGGTAGTCATGGCCGCGGCGGAAGGCTTCAAGGTGTCGGAAGTTCCGGTGCCGCTCTATCCGCGTACAGCCGGACAATCGAAGTTTGGAATCGGACGCATCCCCGTCGGCGTGCTCGACATGCTGGCAGTGTGGTTCGAGCTCCGCTTCGCGCGCAAGCCGCTGCTGCTGTTCGGTATGCTGGGTGCGGCGCTGTTCACCATCGGTGTGCTCGTCGGAATTACCGCGGTCCTCTGGAGGATCCTGGGCGGGGTCGGATTCCGGCCGCTGATCAACCTCGTCGAGGTGTGTCTGACCGTTGGAAGTATTTTCTTCGCCACTGGCCTGATCGGAGAGCTGGTCGCGGCGCAGCGCGCTGAGCTGAGTCTGCTCCGCAAGCGTCTCGAGGACATCTCCCAGGAACGCGAAACGCCAACCCGCCGCTAGCGAATGAAGGTTCTTTTTCTGACGCATTCCTTTCCACGAAGGGAAGGGGATGCAGCCGGCTCTTTCGTGCTGCGGCTGGCGGTGGCGCTCCGGGCCGAGGACGTACAGGTACAAGTCGTCGCTCCGGCCGGGCCGGGCCTGCCCGCATCCGCCGACATTGAAGGAATCCATGTCGACCGGTTCCGCTACGCTCCGCGTCGCTTCGAGCAGCTCGCGTACACCGGCAACATGGCTCGCGACGTCGCGTCGTCGTGGAGCGCCCGGCTCGCCCTCGTTGGCTTTCTCGGCTCTGATTTCGTTCACGGCGTGCGGGCGAGGCGCAGCTTCGAGCCCGACGTAATTCACGCGCATTGGTGGTTCCCAAGTGGTGTCGTCGGAACGTGGCTGGGAAGCCTCGCCCGGATTCCTGTCGTCACCACGCTTCATGGAACTGATGTGCGACTTGCACGTACGGTTGGAGTGGCCAAGCCCTTGTTCAATCACGTCCTCAGGCATTCCGCCGCCGTGACCACCGTGTCTCGCTGGCTCCAGGAAGAAACGGAGTCGCTCGCACCGGGAAATGATCCGATCGTCGTGCCGATGCCGGTTGCCACCGAGCTGTTCTCACCCGACGGCGAGCGGGATGGCAGCCGTCTCCTCTTCGTCGGGCGTCTCACCGCGCAGAAAGGCGTCGAGCACCTGTTGCGCGCCGTTGCGGGGATGAAGGCGCGCGCCGAGCTGGATATAGTCGGAGAGGGACCGAATCGGGAGGCGCTGGAGCGGCTCGCCGGCGAGCTGGGCATAACGGATCGCGTGCGCTGGCTGGGGCAGCTTTCGCAACCGGAGCTCCCGGCGCTGTACCAGCGGGCGGCGGCGGTGATTGTTCCGTCCGTCGACGAGGGTCTGGGCCTCGTTGCGGTCGAAGCGCTCTTGTGCGAGGCACCGGTCGTCGCGTTCGACTCCGGCGGCCTGCGCGACGTCATTCAGCACGAGAAGACCGGTCTCCTGGTCGCGCCTGGTGATCACATGGCGCTTGCGGCCGCGCTGGATGACCTGCTCGCCCGCAACGGGCGGGGAACCGATCTTGGCCGCGCCGGGCGGCTCTACGCCTTGTCTACGTTCGCGCCGGAATCGGCGGCCCGCCGCTACAGCGGCATCTACCGGCAGGTAGTTGGCGGTATCGCGTCGTAGACTGTTCCGGGCGGGGCAGTGGATCTTCGCCGCGCTCGTCCTGTTCTTCGCCTTTACGGCGCTCGCCGGACAGTGGAATCAGGTAGGCGCGCGGCTCCTCCACATCCAGTTCGGCTGGGAGCACATCGCCCCGGCGACCGCCGTGATCTTCGTCACCTACGCCCTCCTGATCGAGGGATGGCGGCGGATTCTCAGCGGTTGGGATTCTCACCTCGCGTTCCGGCCCGCCGCGCGC
>DASTTD010000330.1:0-2513 GCA_035760325.1 Gemmatimonadaceae bacterium | reverse complement strand
CAGCACCACGTCCATGTGCTTCGCCTCGTAGATGCTCTTCGGGCCGATCCAGTGCAGCGCGAAGTTGAGCTTTCCCGATCCCGCCTCGGGAAGATTGGGAACCGCCCACCGCAGATCTCCCGGACGTACGGGATCGCCCCGTAGCCCGAGATGCAGATTCCCGTTGGTGAGCAGGTAGCGTCCGTCGCCGCTCAGGCGGGTATCGGGCAGCGACGCTCTCGCTCCTCTCCACCAGACGGAATCGCCAGTGAACTCGAATGTCCCCGCGAGCGCCCGCACGTCCGCCACCGGAGGCCGGAACGGCTCGGCGATCATCTTCAGAGCCGCGACATCGATGAGCTTGGTCCTGTATGCGGGATCTTCCAGGCGAACGAGCGGCAACAGTGCGTTGATCCTGTAGAAACGCGATTCCTTCTGGAAACCATTGGCGACCCGAATCACCTTCAGTCTGCCTTCCGGCCCCAGGGCGCGGCGTATCGCGTCTTCCCGCTCCGCTCCCCGGAGATTGGCGTCAGGCTCCCACGGCGCGCGTACCGTGATGTCGCCGTCGAGGATTGTCGCGTTGCTGAAGCGGATCCACGTTCCCCAGCCGGTCTTGCGCGGACCGGTCTCGGTCATGGTGTCGCGGGGAAAGATGCGGTCGAAATTCCACTTCGCGTTCGGACCGGGCTGCTTGTCGATGACTATTACGGGGCGAACCAGGCGTACTTCGTAAAACTCGATGCGCTTGCCACGGAGCGTGTTGAGGCTGTAGCGGGCCCAGATCTCGTCGGCCTCGATGAACGGCGCCTTCGCGCTGTCGGTGATCACTACGTCGTGAGCGGTGAATCCCTTGAGCAGATTCCCCGTTACCTTGCCGACGCTGACGATCCCGTGACTGTTATCCTGGAGGAGCGCGACAAGGCGGCGGCGAATCTGCTCGCGGCCCCAGTCGCTGTTGGTGAGGATATACGCGGTGCCCAGCAACACCAACGCGACGACGGCGAGGACCGCGAGGAGCCGCAGCCACCACCATCTATGCATCAGAAGGCTTCGCCGATGGACAGATGAAGCACCATCCTCGAGAGAATGCCGCCAGCTGGCGAGTAAACGCGACGCTGTTGCAACACGACCAGGGTCTTCTGACCATTGACCACATTCTCGGTGACGACGGGTAACGACTCTGTTGCACCAGGATTAAACCCTATATCGGCACGAATCGGTCCCACCGGGGACAGGTACCTGGCGCCGAAACCGGGGGTGATGGCCGCGCGGCGACGGGGCAGGGTGGGGTCACGCTTCTGCTGGACCAATCCAGCATCGACGAAAACAGCTCCGGTCAGCTGCTTCCAGGCGGGAAAGCGCGCCTCGATGCTGCCTTCCACCATGAAGTTGCCGCCGAGCGGGCGGGGGTCGAAATCGCGGTCAGCGAGCGTCGCGGCGTTCGGGTCGCAGGCGGTTACGTCCGCCCCGCTGGTGCAGAGAATGTTCGTCGAGTCGTTCCTCTGAAGGACTTCGATGGGCACCGTCAGCACCCGCGGTCCGAGCTGGTTTTCCCCGAAGCCGCGCACCGAGTGAGAGCCTCCCGCATAAAAGCGCTTTCTCGGATGGAGAATTCCCGCGCCGAGCGCGGGGGCAATCCCGACTGCCTCCTCGGTGCTGCCCAAGGATCGAACCCAGCCTGCCTGCACATGCCCGCCGATCACTCCGCGCTTCCGGACCTGGAAGAATGCGGCTGCATCTATGGTCGCGCGGTTGTAACGGAAGTCGGAAAGAGTGAAGCCGGATGCGTGCTCGACGCCGGCGTTGCCGCGATATCCGCGGCTCGGAGAAAAGGGATCGTTCGCGCGGTCGATCGCGGCGGTTATGGCGAACGGAGACAGCCGCTGGTTGCGGCGCAGGGCCTCGAGTGTCGGCTGGTCACAGACACCGAAGTTGATGCAGAAGTACACATCACCGGCGTCGACCTTGCTGATCTCGAAGCGGTAATTGGCGCTGACTGGTGCCCTCTCCGTCACCTCTCGCGTGAAGGTGAAGCTGGTGCCGTAGCCGCGGTCCACGTAGATCCCCGGGGCGCTGCGCCGGTGTGTGAACAGACTAAGCGCGAGCTCGTTGTGAGGCGACCAGAACCACGGCTGGCGCAGGTCGATGCTGGCATTGTACGTCGGGGCGAAGTAGCGTGCGCGCTCGCTCGTCGGGATCTGGGTCACATCGCGGAATATTCCGCGGCCGCTCAGCGAATGGGCGAGGAGGTTTCCCATCGAGCCCTGGATCTCGAGGCGCCGCGCCCCGCCCATGAAGTTGTAATGCGCGAAGCGGGCCTCGAGCTGCATGAAATCGAGAGTGCTGAATCCCGCGCTCAGACGCGCTTCGCGCAGCGGCGCTTCCTGAACCGTTACCACGATGACCTTCGCCGAGTCGGGAGTGGCGATGTCGAGCGGCGGCCGGGGCTCGATGGCGGCACGGCGGAACATGTTCGACTCGTACAGCTTGCGCTGGCTCCGCAGCAGCTCCGACCGCCGGAAGATGTCCCC
>DASTTD010000329.1:0-2411 GCA_035760325.1 Gemmatimonadaceae bacterium | reverse complement strand
GGTGCTCCGGCCGCACTCGCCGCGGAGGAGTGTCAAAAGCGATCTCAATTCGGTTGGGCTGCGACATCTTCCCTCTGATTTCGAGCGTCTTGCCCGGAGCCCAGGGCACCAGAATTTTTAGCGAGGAGCGTGCCGTCGCCTCGAACAGGACGTAGCGCGCCCGATCCATTGTTGGGGGTATCCGGGTCCGAACGTCAAGTTCTACCGCGACTTAGGAGCCGTTCTACACGCCCGGCGACGGCCCCGGCCACACGCTCCAGCCTCGAGATCTACGAAGGCGCGTACCGCGATTAACCGGTTGCGGTTAATGGGGTTCGTACATGTATTCGCGCGTCAGCGGCATACCTGAGGTCCCGTCAGGGCCGGGCTTCGCGAGCAGAGTTTGGGCGAGATTGATGCCCGCAGTGTTAAAGCTGTACGCCGCTGCGGACATATACAGCTTCCAGACCCGGTAGGTGCGCTCCCCGACCAGCTTCGCCGCCTCGGCCCTTCGCTGCTCCAGTCCTTTCACCCAGGCGCGCAGAGTCATTGCGTAGTGCTCGCGGAGGCTTTCAATGTCTCGCGTCTCGAAGCCCGCGCGCTCGGCGGAACGGATTATCGCCGCCAGCGGAACGAGCTTCGCGTCCGGGAAAACATACTTGTCGATGAACTGGTCGCGCTTCCATAGCCACCGGCTGAAACGCTCGCCAGTGCTGTGCGTGCGCCGCGCCGATCGGGTGCTGACCTCGCACTGGTTCATGAAGAGCCCCCCTGGCTCCAGCGCGCGGAACGCTAGCGCAAAGTGCGCCGGCTGCTCGGATTCCGCGATGTGCTCGGTGACTCCAACCGAGCTCATCTTCTCGAACCGTGCGTCGTCCGGGAGATCTCGGAAATCCAGTACCTCTACCTTACAGCGGTCGGTCAGCCCTTTCTCGGCGATCTTTCGATGCGCCCACTCGGCCTGGGCGAGACTCAGGGTGATACCAGTGGCGCGCACTCCGTATTTCTCTGCTGCGTGCATCACCAGACCGCCCCAGCCACACCCAATGTCGAGAAAACGCTCGCCCGGCTTCATCCGGAGCTTGCGGCAAATGTGATCCAGCTTATTCAGCTGCGCCGTCGCGAGATCGTCCGTCGCCTTCCTATAGTAGGCGCAGCTGTACTGCATGCGCGGATCGAGCCAGAGAGAGTAGAACTCGTTTCCCAGATCATAATGGAAGCGAATTTCGGGGGCGGTACCCTTCCTCGCGCGTGGCGTGAGCAGCCGCAAACCACGGGAGTACCGGGCTTCATCGAGCGGTGGTGCCTCGTCGTCCCTGGGGAGAGCCAGTACCCGCGCCACGAGTTTCGCGGTGCCGCCGACGGACTGGACATTTTTCGAGACGACGTCGGCGAGACCCATAGCCGACTCCAGATTTCCTGCGATCTCGACATCGCCGGAGATCACCGCCTCGACAATGGACAGCTCCGACGGCGGTAGCAGCATGCGCCGCAGCGCACCGCGCCTCGTAAATGTGATCGAAAAATCAGCTGCTGGCGTGACACCGCCTCGCTGGACAGTGGCTTCCCATAACCGAATGTCATAATTGCGATTCCTCGCCGGGCCGAAAGCAAGGTCGAGGACCGCCAGAGTGCGGGCGATCGGGGAATCGCGGTCCTCCGCACCGCCCTGTCGCTGCGCGTCGCGATCAGGAGTCAGCTCAATTGGATTCGGCTGTGACATTCGTCCCTCCGATTCGAGTGTCGCGTGGGACTGTATTTCGGAGTCCGGCGAGGGCGTGCGGCCGGCGCCCAGGCATAAGTACTATGCCCTGTTTCATATTGGCGCTATCGAGCCAAAGGTCAATAGGCAGCCGGGGTTATACGTCGATTGTCTGATAACGAACTAGGTCACAAGCCGGGCGCCGCAGCTCGAGCAAAACTCGGCGTCTGCCTCCGGACGGGGCCCGCAGCGGGGGCATGACTTTCGCCCCGCTTCCGCGGCGCGCATCGCCGCGACTGCTTCGCCGGTATATCGAGCCTTGAGAGTGCCATAATCGGCATCTGATATCTTGCCGGTCTCCCGATCGAACTCCAGCTCTCTCAGCGCGTCCACGGCTGACGGAGAAGCTTCGCTGGTTGCGGGTCGCTCCGCCGGGGCGGTGGAGGCGCCAACCGGCCGCAGAAGCGGATAAAGGACGTAGCAGAGCGATGCGACGGCCAGCGCCGTTCCGATGAGGAGGGCGGTCATACGTCCTGCCGAACTCGTGATGCGCCGCTCATGCGTCCTGCCGCACTGCCTGCTCGAGCCGCGCGAGCTCGTCACTCGTCGCCGAGACCTGCGGGACGGGCGCGCCCGCCGCGGGAGCGCGTGCCTTCCACCGGCGGAGCACCGCCCCAATGGCAATCGCTCCCGCGCCAAGCGCCAGGAACGGCATTGTATACCCGAGGAG
>DASTTD010000328.1:0-2323 GCA_035760325.1 Gemmatimonadaceae bacterium | reverse complement strand
GAGGCCCAAGTCACCCCTTTTCAGGGGGTTCAACCAGCCCTAGGCGTTGAGTCCCGGAGGAGGGGGTTCCGGCGATAGAGAGCGGCCGGGACCGAATGGCTCACTTGGCAGCGACGCCAGCAGAGATCGTATCTCGGCTGCCTCATGAATTGCTCCAACATCCTGGAACGAGTCGGCGGCTTCCTGCCACGCGAGCCGCGCTTCTGCCGACTCTCCCAGCGCCCGAGAGGTCTGCCCGAACTCACGCAGCATCTCGGCGTGAAGAAGCCGGTCGTCGAGCCCTTCTGCCTCGAAGATACCTATCCTGAGCGTCGCCATGCTCTGCCGGAAAGCCCCACGCTCACGCTCGATTCTCGCGCGGCACTTGAGCGCGGCGGCGATAGTCAGGCGATCGTTGCGCCGGCGTGCCTCCTCGAGCGATTTCCTGCACATCTCGTCGGCGACGTCCAGCTTCCCCGAGGTGGCGAGGGCTTCCGCCAGGTTGAGCGTGAGTATGCTCTCGACCGAACCGTCACCGCGTCTGCGCGCTATGTCGAGCCCTCGCTCCAGCGTTTCGACGGCGCGCTGATAGTGACCCAGCTTCGTGTAGAGAATTCCGATGTTGTTGAGCACCCACGAGACCGCTTCTTCGTCGCCGTCTTCCTCGAAGGCGGAGAGACTGCTGAAGTATCGAACTTCAGCGGCCGCGAAGTTACCGGTCATGTTCATGAGAACGCCGCGATTCTGCTCGATCATTCCCAGCAGCCGCGAGTTGCCGGCCTGCGCGGCGAGCTCCGCGGCGGCCGTGTAGTGGATTTCGCTGTCACGCAGGTCGCCACGCCGCTGCGCGACGATGGCCAGGCAGTTGAGCGCGTGCGCTTTGGCGGAGTCGGCGCCGATACGCTCGGCGAGGGCGAGGCTCCTCTTGTAGCACTGGTACGCAGCCTCGGTTTCCCCCCGCTCGCGATAGACCGTGCCTTTCCATCGCAGCACGTCCGCCAGGAACGGCGGATCGGATTCCTGCTGGAGACGAGCGATTGCGTCATCGAAGAGCGCCAGAGACTTGTCAGGGTCTCCATCGCGCTCGGCGGCGCGTGCCAATTCGACGAGCTTGCGAGCTGATTCCAAGTCGGTCTCCGCTACTCTTCTTCGATAACCCAGACGCCGGAGATCAGAATGCAGCGCGAAAAAGTGGTTCAGGTACCAGACGTAAGTTTCGGCGATGGCATTCGATCCTGAGCTTCATAAGGCACGGTCTGTGCCTGGCCCCTAACCCTCAGTCGTTAAACGAGATACGCGGCGGTCAGACTGTACCTTTTCGGGCCATTCCGGTATAACATACCGTTACCGTTTAGACATTTGATTACAGCGGTTTGGCCCCCGAAAATATCGCGATTCGCTGGGGGGTCGGCCGGCCGGGGATGTTCGCGGTCTGCGCCCAGTTCAGAAAAATGTCGAGGAGCTCCGGATCGAACTGGCCGGGCGAGTCCCGCATGATCGCGTCAGCCCTCTCGTGGGTGAGGCCCGGGCGGTACGACCGGGTCGTCGTCAGCGCGTCATATACGTCGGCAACACAAAGAATGCGGGCAGCAAA
Organism: Gemmatimonadaceae bacterium; assembly: GCA_035760325.1. Lineage (GTDB taxonomy): Bacteria > Gemmatimonadota > Gemmatimonadetes > Gemmatimonadales > Gemmatimonadaceae > UBA4720. Next base: position 750 of record DASTTD010000328.1, on the reverse strand, counting down.
CGGTATCGACTCCCCGGCGAGCCCATCCGGGTACCCCGTCCCGTCCCAGCGTTCATGGTGGTTCCGGATGATCGCGCGAATGTCGCCCGGGAAATCGATGTCGGCCACGAGCTCGAGCCCCGCTTCGGGATGGCGCTTCATCAGCTCCCACTCTTCCGGGGTGAGCTTCCCCGGTTTGTTGAGCACCTCCGTCGGAACGATGATCTTCCCGATATCGTGCAGCAGCGCCCCGATCCTGAACCAGAACAGCGAGCGGCTGTTGAATCCGGCGCTATCCGCAAGCACGCACCCGAAGAAAGCGACGCGCTCGCAGTGGCCCTGGGTGTAGCGATCCTTGCTTTCGATCGAGTCGCCCCACTGCCCCGCCATCTCCAGAAACCGCGCCTCGAGCGCGCCGTTCCTTTTTTCGATGTGCTGAACCCGGTGCTGCGCCTTGAGCTGCGAATAATGCGCGTGCGCTTCGTTCAGGCTCTGCAGCATCTCGCGGTGGCGCTTCTGCGCCCAGTACAACTCGGCCTGCTGCTCCGCGACGTCGGCCTTGAGAAGGATGTCGCCGCCGGTCGAGGCGTGTTCCTCCGCCCTCGCGAGATATTCCGCGGCGCGCTCGAAGGCCCCGCGCTCACGCGCGATCACTCCGACGTGGCGGAACACCTCCCCGCACCAGGGTTGCGGATCGCTCGAGCAGGTCGCGAGTAGCGCCCTGCTCGCCGCATCGGCCTCGTCGAAGCGCTTCGCGATGATGTAGAGCTG
>DASTTD010000327.1:0-7025 GCA_035760325.1 Gemmatimonadaceae bacterium | reverse complement strand
AACAGAGGGCTCGAGAGACTCATCCTGACGGGACTCCCCGTTTCGGTGTCGGTGATGTTTCCCACGCCATGGTATCAGGAGACAGTCGAGCTCCTCAAGCGTCATCCGTCGGTGTCCGTCGGAATTCATCTGACGCTCAATTCGGAGTGGAGGAATTACCGGTGGGGTCCGGTCGCGGGACGCAGTGCGGTGCCGTCGCTGGTTGATGCGGACGGCTATTTTTTTGCCTCGTCGGATGACCTTCAGCGCAACAAGGCCGACATCCGGGAGATCGAGACCGAGCTGAGAGCGCAGATCGACAGAGCGCGGCGCTCGGGACTCCGCATCGACTACGTCGATTACCACATGGGGACGCTGACCAAGTACCCGGAGTACCGTGAGCTCACCGAGCGACTCGCCCGCGAGTTTGGCTACGGGATGTCGTATTACTTCGGGGAGACCAGTCACGACCCGCAGTATTCGGCGGCCCCGGCGCACAAGACCGACAGTCTGGTGGCGATGGTGAATCGCCTACAGCCACGGTTCAACCTGGTTGTCACGCACGTCGGGATTGACGACCCCGAGCTCGGCGCACTGGTGGACATGAACACCAGTGGACCCCTTCCCGAGATGAGCAGGAATCGTCAGGGTGAGCTCGATGCGCTTACTTCCGCGCGCTTCCGCGACGCGCTGAAGGCGCGCAACATTCAGCTCATTACTTATCGGCAGTTGATCGAGATGCAGGGCCTGAAGGAGATGCGGAGACCCGTAGGATGACGGCGCATAACGCTACCTGGAGGATTGTCATGAAAAAGATGCTGTCGGCAAGACGTTCGTTCTGGAACGACCACGCGCCCCGTGTGCGCGCGCTGGGAATGAGCATTCTGTTCGCGCTGAGCTTTACCGGAACAGCGGTGGCCCAGCAGACGACGGTCACGGGAACGGTCACTTCGGCGGCGGGAACCCCGCTCCAGGGCGTGAGAGTGCGTGTGCAGGGCACCGAACTCCGCGCCTTTACGAACGCGGAAGGGCGATACTCCATTGCTGCTCCGCCGGATGGCGTGCTCAGTTTTACGGCGGTCGGTCAGAGAGCAGTCGAGACGCCGATCGGCGGACGAACCTCGATCAATGTCACGATGGAGGGCGTCGCCTTCCTTGAAGAAGTGGTCGTAACCGCCTACACCGAGCAGCGGCGAGGCGATATTACCGGCGCGGTTTCGAGCGTGAATGTGGAGGCCGCTCAGCGTCAGACGGGAGCGAGCGTCCTGCAGCGGCTCGACGCGACCGTCCCGGGCGTGACCGTTGTCGCGAGCGGCTCGCCCGGCTCGAGAAGCACGGTCAGAATCCGCGGTATCAGCTCCTTCCAGAACAACGATCCACTCTATGTCGTGGACGGGACCCCGGTCCAGGATGACTATATCAACTGGCTGAACCCGAACGACATCACCTCGATCCAGGTCCTGAAGGATGCGTCGGCGGCTTCGATTTATGGCTCGCGCGCCAGCAACGGCGTCATAGTTATCGAAACGACAAAAAGGGGAGTCACGGGACCGCCCAGGGTCACGTTCAGGGCGAGAACCGGAATGGCGACACCCGTCCGCGGCTATGACGACTTCCTCATTACGGATGCACTTGAGTACTTCGAGGTCGTCAAGCGGAGCTACGAGAACGCGGGTCAGGCGGTCCCAACCAACATTTACGGGAACCCGAACGCGCCAACGGTGCCCCAGTACATCTGGCCGAACAACTGCACGGTTCCTACTCCCGACTGCGCTCCAGTAACCGCCGTGGATCAGTGGGGACGGCCGACAACACTGAATGCCGCTGCGTACTCCTACCCCAGAAGCCTGATCATGCCCGGCAGCGCGGGTACCAACTGGTGGGACGCGGTCTTCGGATCCGGAATGGTTGGCGATTACAACCTGGATATCTCAGGTGGTGGTGAGGACAACGCGTACGGCGTCTCGTTCAACTACTTCGATCAGGAAGGAACGGCCAAGTACAATCGGTTCAGAAGAGGAAGCGTGCGTGTCAATACTTCCTTCACCAGAGGGAAGCTCACCTTCGGCGAGAACATTGCGCTCGGCGTGGAGCGGCATTTCGGTGGAATCCAGAATGACGCGTTCGGCGAGGACAATATCGTCGGCAAGAACATTCTGATGCAGCCGGTTGTCCCGATCTATGACCTCCAGGGCAACTTCGCCTCCGGAAAAGCGGTCGGGCTCGGCAATCAGAGCAATCCTCTCAAGTTCGCCTGGGCGCAAAAGGACAACATATCCAAGAACAACCGCGTCTTCGGCAACATATTCGGCGGCCTCGCTTTCACGCCACAGCTGGCCTTTCGATCGAGGTTGGGCTTCAACCTGGGGCAGAGCTCCTTCACGGGGTTCGAGCCGATCTGGCCAGAGGACTCCGAGCCGACCTTCACCAATTCCATCAACGAGAACCAGTTCAACTCCACCGACTGGACCTGGAGCAACACGCTGCGTCTCGACCGGCAGATCGCCAGACACGGCTTTTCGCTATTGCTCGGGCAGGAAGCCAACGCCATCAACAACCGATTTATCGGCGCGTCGATGTCCAACCTGCTCAATACGGACGTGAATTCGAGATTCCTGCAGGACGCCCTCGGTGACGCCGCGACAAAAAATGTCAACAGCACCGGCGGTCGAAGCAGCCTGTTGTCGTTCTTTGGAAAGGCCGACTGGAACTTCGCCGACAGGTACGTGGCGAGCTTTACGGTCAGACAAGACGGTTCGTCTCGTCTGAGCCCCAATAACCAGTGGGGAACGTTCCCGGCCTTCGGAGTGGGCTGGAGAATTTCCAATGAGCCGTTCATGCAGGGGAACCGGGTCATTTCGGATGCAATGCTCCGTTTTGGCTGGGGAATCACGGGAAATCAGTCCATTCCATCGGGGCGTATCGTGTCCCAGTTCGGCGGCAGTGTTGGCGACACCTACTATGACATCGGTGGAACGAACACTACCGTTGCTTCCGGCTTCAGGCAGACTTCGCTCGGTAACACTGACCTGAAGTGGGAAGAGAACGAGTCAATAAACGTAGGTGCCGATCTGGCGCTGTTCGCTGGGGCGATCAACCTGGTCCTCGATGTCTACCGGCGCGAGACGAACAACCTGCTCTTCGATCCAGCGACTCCCGGAACCGCCGGCAGGGCGGCTCCGCCGATCGTCAACATTGGTACGATGAGAAACACCGGCTTTGATTTCTCCATTGGTCATAACGGCCCGGTCTGGAACGCCACCTTACAGGCGAGCCGCTACAAGAACAAGATCGTCTCGATCGATGGGGTGCGGGAATCCTTCGTCGGTCCGCAGACCACCCGGTTCGGCAATCAGGTGCTTAACAAGGTTGGGCATCCGATCGGTTCCTTCAATGGCTACATAGCCGACGGGCTTTTCAGGGATGCGGCGGACGTGGCGGCCCACGCGACACAGCCCGGAGCTGCGCCGGGACGGATCAAGTTCAGGGATGTGAATGGCGACGGAACCATCACCCTCGCCGATCGGACGATCATCGGCAGTCCGCATCCTGATTTTACGGCGGCTCTGGACCTCGGAGTTCGCCGCGGAAACTGGGATCTCAGCGGCACGATCTTCGGGACGTTCGGAAATGAAATCTTCGACGCCCAGAAGGAATTCTACGTCTTCCGCAATTTCTCCACGAACGTGCGTAGAGACCTGCTCACCGACTCCTGGACTCCCGAGAATCTGGACGCCAAGTATCCGCGGCTGGACATCACCGACATTTACAGCAAGGACCTCAGCAGCTTCTATGTGGAGGACGGCTCATACGTCCGGCTGCGGAACATCCAGCTCGGGTACAATGTTTCTCCGGCGGTGTCACGCTTCTTACCCGCGTCGAGAATCTACGTACAGGCGGAGAACCTGTTCACCATTACGGATTATTCCGGCCTCGATCCGGCGCTCGCGGCCGAGAACCTCTTTGGAGCGGCCGGTGACGTGAGGGATCAGTACCGTGGCGTCGATCGCGGTACATATCCGAGCAGCAGGACGTTCAGCATTGGCATAGTCACCTCGTTTTAACAAATCGCCTTTTCAAGGATCGCCAATATGAAAACAATATCATGGCACCGCGTACTCCTCGGGACGGCGTCGATGATTCTTGCCGGAGCCACGCTCTACGGGTGCAGGGATTTCCTGACGAACGCCGCCGCTCCACAAGGAACATTGAACGAACAGACGCTCGCGAATCGGGGCGGGGTCGAAGGCAACCTTATCGCCGCCTACCGAGTTTTGGACTGTACGAGCTCAGTAGGTTCCTGGGGATGCGCGGCCAGCAACTGGGTTTGGGGAAGCGTCACGAGTGACGACGCCCACAAGGGGTCGGAGGCCAGCGACCAGCCCGACATCGACGATATCGAGAGCTATCACTGGTCGACGGGTCTTGCTCACAATTATCTGAATCAGAAGTGGCAGACCGTCTATGAAGGAGTCGTCAGGGCGAATGCCACTTTACGTCTGCTCAAGCAGGTCGTGGCGGCAAGTCCCAATGAGATACCTCTCGTGGACCAGAGCGGCATTGAAGGGGAAGCCATCTTCCTTCGCGCGCATTACCACTTCGAGGCGTGGAGGATGTGGGGCAACATTCCGTATTACCGCGAGGATGATACGGATTTCCGAAAGGCGAATCTCGCTACGGAGGCGGTCGTCACGGAACTGCTTGCCGATCTCGACAGAGCAATCTCCCTGCTCCCGACTTCTCCGCGTAACGGCGAGAAGGGAAGAGCGACGCAGTGGACCGCCAAGGCCTACAAGGGGCGCGTTCAGGTCTATGCCGGCCAATATGGCGCTGCGTTGACCACGTTGCGGGAAGTCCAGACGAGCGGGCCTTATGCGCTCGAGGCGAGCTTCGATCGTGTCTGGACCGGGTTTCAGCAGTATACGAACGGACCCGAGACCATATTCGCTTTTCAGGCCTCCGTCAACGACGGAGAACCGAGTGGCTGGAACTCCAACTGGGGCGAGCGCCTCAATTTCCCCCATTCCGGCAGCGCGTTCGGCTGCTGCGGTTTTCACCAGCCGTCGCAGAACCTGGTCAACTTCTACGCGGTTGACGCCGCGACGGGCCTCCCGGCCGCGCTGACCGAGGCAAACTGGAACGCTCGAAACGCCAATCTCACCGCGTCTATACTCACTCCGGTCGACCCGCGCCTCGACTGGACAGTGGGTCGCGATGGCGTGCCCTACAAGGACTGGGGACCGCATGCGCCGAGCTGGATCCGAGCGCCGGCGTACGGAGGCCCGTATAGTCCGAAAAAGAACGCGCACGAAAGTAGCAGCGGTGCTGAGAGTACCGTCGGTTGGGTTCCGACGCAAACCAACTCGGTTAACATTCATCTCTTCCGCTATGCCGATCTGCTGTTGCTGCTGGCGGAAGCCGAGGTCGAGGCCGGCTCGCTTGCTTCGGCCACGCAGATTGTCAATCAGATACGGGCACGAGCCGGTGTTGCTGCGCAGGGATGCGGGTTCACCGCCGGCAATAACGTCGAGGACGCTTATCCCACATGCAATGAAGACGCGCGGATCGCTGTGCCGATCAACGATCCGTCGATCAGGTGGGCGATGTACCGCATTGGTCAGTACCCGACTTTCCCCGATCAGAATTATGGCCGCACCGCCGTCCAGTACGAGCGCAGGCTCGAGCTGGCGATGGAAGGTCAGCGCTTCTTCGACCTGAGACGGTGGGGAATAGCCGAGGCAACTCTCAATGCATACCTCAACGGAGTGGCAGGCGGAGCAGAGGAACAAAGGAGGCCCCACCTGGCGGCCGCCGAGCCAGTCGCGACGCGGCATCGATGGTTTCCAATCCCGGCCGGACAGGTTGAGCTCAGCCGCGTAGGGGGCGAGGACAGATTAGTTCAGAATCCCGGATGGTAAGCGCTATTGGCTAACCCAGAATCCTGGCTGTAAGCGCTATTTGGATGATGACGGGGCACCGGGAATCTTGCCGGTGCCCCGTCAGCGTTCCCGGATGCGGAAAGTCTGAATCGAATCGCCACTGTTTGCGACTACCACGCTTTTTCCCGTCGGCGTTTCGATCAGCGTCAACCCAGCCACGTTCAGCGGAGCGAGGAAACCGCTTTCCACTGGCGAAACCGCCACGAATTGCCCTCGTCCATTCCCTCGGAGCCAGAGTCCGTTGCCTGCGTCGGCCGGCGGCGTGTTCGGTTCTGTGTCATAGATGTTCCCGGCGACGACGAGATCGAGATGTCCGTCATTATCGACGTCGTGCGCGATAATGCCCTTGATTGGAGCTATCTGCGCCTGCTTCGGCAGCGCAGCCGACTCGAACTTTCCCCCGCCCAAATTCCGGATATAGAGACTCGCAAAGGTATCGGTCTGGTAATGCACCGCCTGCTGCAACTGCGCGGTACTGAACACCTGGCGAACGGACGCCTCAGCGAACGATCCATACGTTGGATATCGCAAGCCGAGCCAATAGATCCCCCTGCCGAGTGAGGCCAGACTGGCGAAGGGATATTCGGTCCCGCCTATCGCCTGGGTCAACACGATGTCCGTGGTCTGGTTCCCGGTGAAACTGGAAGCATACACGCCGAACCGTCTCTCGGGCGATGTCTCATAGGTGTGATTCAACCCGAGATTCCCAGCCACCAGGTCCGGCCGCCCGTCCTTGTCGAAGTCTCCCGTTGCAAGGCTGTACCACCAGCCGCGCAGAGGTGGGAGGCCTGTGGACCCGCTGATATCGCGCAGTCTCTTTCCATCGTTTCGAAAGAACTGGATCGGCATCCATTCCCCGACGGTTACCAGATCCAATCGCTTGTCGCCATCGAAATCGATCCAGGCCGCATCGGTGATCATACCTCCGGGACGAGCCAATTCCGGCGCCACGGCGTCAGTGACATCGGTGAACCGGCCCCCGTCGTTGCGTAAGACATAGCTTCTTGTGGGATATGGATACGTTCGCGGAGTGAGTCGACCACCGATGAACAAATCCGGCTTGCCATCTCCCGTAAAATCTCCGGCTCGAACGATGCCCGTACTGGT
>DASTTD010000326.1:0-2525 GCA_035760325.1 Gemmatimonadaceae bacterium | reverse complement strand
CGCAGCCCGGATGGCGATTGAATGCCTCGGAATGTCTGGATGTCTTGCCGGCCAGGATCACGCAGCGTCCGCATGACGGCGGGTTTAGCATCCGCGTCCACAGCTTCACCTTGTGAGCGCCGCCAGAAACCTTCTCCGCGGCCCGCCCAGTATCGGAAAGCATCGTGCCAGTGGCGAGCGTTAGGCGCCGTCCACCCTGCGCGAGTGCGGTGCTCATCTCCAGCCCGCCGGCAATCGCCTGCTTGGCTTGGATTACCGCGCCATAAGCCATGGACGCAACTGGCATCCCGTTGCCAGCTACACCGACGAAGCGCGAGCCCGCAGACTCGTAAATCGGATCAGGTGCATCATCTAGGACCGCCGGAACGTAAGCCAGCGCACCGTCCGCTACGCTCTCCTGCGCCGCAAACATCACCCGGAGCAACTGCGGCTCAATGGCTGCGTAGGACCGGTCAAAATCAGGCCCTACGCGCCGCCAAAGACGACTGACCGCCGCTAGTGCTGCGCCAATCTCGGAACGCTGCTCAGACGCGTACGACTGTGCTATCTCCGGTAGCTGCTGCAACATTCACAGGCTCCTTAGCGTCCAGTCGAGCAAGGTAGGGATCTAGCTGCTCGTCGTCAAAGTAACCGCGTTCACGGTCCTTGCGAGCGTCGGACCAGCCAAGCTCATCCCAAGCACCTTCACGGGAGACAATCGGCCCGCCGCCATGCATCTTCTGCAAAGCGTCAGCCTTCTGCGCAAACGTCGGAGTGCCCGGATCGTGCCATTCAGTCTTGATCTGGTTAGCCAGAGGCCATGCACCGGTACGGAAACGCTCAGCGATGCCTTGGACCCAGGCCCAGCCGTCGCCGTTGTTGTCGTTCTTGCCCTCAACATTCAGGACGAGTCGCGACTCGTCGGCGCGGATGGCGCCCTCAGCCGCAGGGTTCACACTGTTCTGGCCCAAGTAGCGGAGCGGAAGACCCGTTACCGAGGACACAAGCTGCCCGTAGTGGTTCACGGTCTCGTGGAAGTTCCCGAGATCAGCGCCGGGGAGTTGCCCAACCTTCGCGTCTGCGTTCTGGTTGGCCCAGAGTGACCCGAAGTAGGCTTCCCACGCGGGTAGCGGCTTGCCGTCTGCGTCCACAAAGTCACCCTTGGAGACACCAAGCACGTACCGCTTCGGAACAATCAGCGTCTCAGCCGCGAGCTGTAGGCCAGTCAGCGACCGGGCCGCAGCGTCAACCAGCGGAATAACGTCCGTCATCTCAGACTCGCCAGTCCATGCGCCCGTGCGACGACGGTTCAGGAACATCACGATAGGGACGCGGCCCAGGTTATGGAGATCCGGAGCGTAGTCGCTATCGACATCCCAGCCGCCGGAAGTCTTCACTAGCCATGTAGTCTGATTCGGCTCATAGAGCGTCGCAAACTTGGGTGTCGGGTCTTCGGCGGTCCCACCATAAACACGGAGCGCAGAGACGATCCTGCGGCTTCGAGGATCCACAATTGCGGTCATCTCGCGGGGAGATTCAACCGTGATGATCGGGTGTTCTTTGTCTTCCGCATTGGATCCGACGCACACATAGCCGCGGCCGTAGATCAGCGCGTCACGGTGAAGCAGGCGCGACTCAGAGTCAAGGTTGTTCGCGTCCCAGTGCTCACGCAGAACCGTCGAAGATTTATCCTCGCCGGGGAGCATGAACGTCTTCACGCGCTGCCGCTGTTCGATCGCATCGACGGCCACGCGGTTCCAGTTCACAACCATCTCGAAGCGTCGCAACTCGGGAGGCACAGCAAGCCCGATGTGCTCCAACCGCTGGGCGCCCTGGTAATACTTCCCCAGTCGCTCATCTTCACGGCTTGACGAATCAAGCTGCATGTTCAGCTTCGCAACAAGGGCTGCCTGCTCTTTGCTCAACGCCATAACAGCCTCCTATCTAAAAACGAACATGCGGGAATCGACATCGTCATCTATGAACTCTTCGGCTACTAGCGCGTCTGACCACGCCTCATAGCAGAGGATGGATGACATGGCTTGGTCGATTTTCTGGTTTTCGTTGGGCTTGCCGAGGATGTACCGCTGCCCAGTGCGGGCCCGAACGATAGCGTTCAGCATGTGGATCTTGGTTGTCGGGCAACCGTCATGCGTAAACTGCGTCTCGTCACCGTTTACGGCCTGCTTGAACGCCTCAAGGACCGGATGCACCTTAGTGACGCTGGAGGTCTCCCACGCGAACACCGTTGGCTTCCCATCGGCGTCCTTGTACTTCGCCTGCCACTGCTTCAACTCAAGGCGCCAAGAGTCATCCTCGACAACCTCCATCGCGTCAGCCTCAGCAGAGATGCCACGAGCGGATCCGGCGGGGTCGAAGTAAGCGCGCACCACCTTGAATCGCTCCTGAAGCTCATCGAACGCGGCGCGAACCTCACCACGCGGGATCAATAGCGAATTGTCATTCGGGCGCCAGATGGTCGGAACCTGATGCGGGCCATACGTCGGCGTGAACTGGTAGCCATCCGCCGTCATGGCCCGGAAGCC
>DASTTD010000325.1:0-3130 GCA_035760325.1 Gemmatimonadaceae bacterium | reverse complement strand
TGACGGTCGCGGCCCGACGGAGCGAGTGGACTCGATCGCCACGTTCGATGGCCAGGGCTTCCGCGCGTCCGATCGGCGTGTACGCGCTCTCATGACGCTGAGGAGGGGCGTTGTCTCCTACTATCCCGATACCGCCTGGCGCTTTCCCCAGCCGTGGGTTCCGACCCGGTCAATGGAAGGCTGGCTCCAGGGCGCCGCTTTGACCTTCGGCAAGGGACGAGTGCTCGTTCTCGGCGACGCCGGAATGCTCTCGGCTCAGGTATCGGGGCCGAGGCGAAGACCGATGGGAATGAACGCGCCGGTCGCGAGACAAAACCAGCAGTTCGTGATCAATGCGTTTCGCTGGCTCGGCCAGAGCGCGGCTGCGCCTCCGCCAGCCGCCGCACGTACTCGCGCGGCGAGGTCATCTTCATCGGGAATTTCTCGAACGGCGGAGTTCCTAGATCGAGTCCCCGCGCGACCCACAGCCTCAGCGCCGCGAAACTTTTTTCGAACGGGTTCCGCGCCGCCTTCCATTGCGCCTCGAGCGCCTCCTCGGGAATCTCGGTAACCTCGAACTTTTTCCCGAACGCTTCCTCGAACAGCGCGACGGCATCGCGCTGGCTGATCTCATCCGGTCCGCCGAATGGAATCGTCGCGTTCGCTGCCGCCGGATTGGACAATGACTGTACGGCGAGCTCCGCCACATCGGCTACCGCTACATACCTGATTTTCTGCTTGCCGGGCCCATAGATTTTTGCGGTGCCGGCAACCGGATCCGCGAACAGCATCGTCCCCAGCCAGGACTCGAAAAAAAGCGAAGGGTGCAGAATCGTGTAGTCCATCCCGCTTTTCCTGAGATGCTCCTCCGCGGCCAGCTTGGCGCGTGGCAGTGGAGCATCAGGCGCAGATTTCGCGTCAAAGGAGACGAATACGAACTTCCTGACACCCGCTTTGCGGGCCGCGTCGATGAGCGCCTTGTTTCCTTCGCCATCGGTGGCTTCGAACGAATCGCCCGGCTGTGTTGTGAGAATGGTCGTTACACCTGATATCACCGCGCTGACACCGGCGCAGGCCGGCGGCAATGACGCCGGATCCTTCAGGTCGGCGACGACGATCTCGGCGCCCGCTTTCCGCAGGCGATCCACCGATTCCGGCTTCGATGTCGGGCGCGCCATGGCTCGCACCTTCTCACCGCGTGCCAGCAGCCGCCGCGCGATCTCCGACCCCAGAACTCCGGTGGCACCAGCAACGAGAATCATGTATTTACCCTCTGTGATTAATCCGGCTTCCCCAAAATGATTCAGGTGGGCGCCGCCAGCAAATCGGTCCTCGCCGGGCGGTACGAGCTGGTCCGGGAAGTGGGCAGCGGCGGTATGGCCACCGTGTATCTGGCCGAAGACCGAAAGCACGGGCGACAGGTTGCGGTCAAGGTCCTCAGGGAGGATCTGTCGGCGGCAATCGGAGCCGACCGCTTCGCGCGGGAGATCAAGCTCGTCGCGCGCCTCCAGCATCCACACATCCTCCCGCTCTTCGATTCAGGCGAGGCTGAGGGCGCTTTGTTCTTCGTGATGCCATATGTCGAGGGTGAATCGCTGCGCGAGCGCTTGAGCAGAACCGGATCGCTTTCCCTGGTGGAGACGGCCGCCATCATCCGGCACATCGGCGACGCGCTCGACTATGCGCACGCCCGAGGCGTAGTGCATCGTGACGTCAAGCCCGGAAATATTCTGCTCTCGGCCGGCCAGGCATTGCTCGCTGATTTCGGCGTCGCGCGGTCGGCCGAAAAGGTCGGCTCCGACACACTCACCATCGCCGGCACAACGCTGGGAACACCGGCCTATATGAGCCCCGAGCAGGCGAGCGGAGAGTCGGACATCGATGCCCGCAGCGACCTGTATTCCCTTGGGTGCGTCTGCTACGAGATGTTGTCCGGAGCCCCGCCGTTCCGCGGCGACTCCACAATGGCCGTCATCAGCCAGCACATCGTGCGTAACCCGCCGCGCCTGGCCGGCAAGCGTGAGAGGATACCCGACGAGGTCGTCGATTCGATCGCCCGCATCCTGTCGAAGGATCCGGCCGACAGGCCAGCGACCGCCGGAGATTTTGCAACCGTCCTCGAAGAAGCCGCGATCCGGGCGCGCCGGCCGTCCCCGGGTGACGAGCGGCTGAGAGCATTGGAAAAGGATCGGGAAAATCGGGAAACGGTGTTCGTTCTGGATTTTACGAACATCACCGGCGCCGCCGATATCGAGTGGCTTGCCACCGGCATCGCGGAAACCGTAGGTGTCGATCTCAAGAAGATCGCCGGCATCCGCGTAGTCGGTGGCGACCAGGCGACGCGCCAGAGGGTAGCGACCATACGGCGCAAAGGACCACTCGACGCGGAGACCGCCCGCGAGCTCGGCACATCAGTCGGAGCCCGCTGGGTAGTATGGGGCGGCTTTCAGCAATCGGGGTCGCGCATTCGTCTGACGCCTCACTTCGGCGACACCCGGACCGGCGAGGTGGTCAGCGCGGAGAAGATCGACGGCGACATGCGCGACATCTTCGCCCTTCAGGATCGCATCGTGACAGGCCTGGCGGACCTGCTCCGCATCCAGCTCACCAGCGCCGAAGTCGCCCAGATCGAGCGGCCCGAGACGAGCCAGCTGACGGCGTACGAGCTGTACGCGAAGGGACAACAGGCATTCCAGCTGTTCGGCAAGGAAAGCGCGCGCATCGCCACCGAACATTTTCGGAGAGCCGTCGAGATCGATCCAGGTTACGCCCTCGCCTGGGCCGGGCTCGGCAGCCTGCTGATGCCGAAGTACATCGCCTCCGGCAATCGGGACCATCTCGACGAAGGCGTGAGAGCACTGCAGTGCGCGATGGACCTCGATCCGACCATGGGTGAGCCACACGCTTTCCTCGCGTACATGTACGGCCGCCAACACCGCTATGACGAAGGCCTCGCCGCTTCCCGCGCTGCCATCGAGCGCGAGCCCGGGTCGTACATGGGATGGTATCAGCTGGGAATCGTGTCGGTCATGCGCGCGCTCGAGCGCGGAGTTCCAGCGGATATGGCGCGGGCGATTCCTCCACTGCTTCGCGCCGCGGCGATCAACCCCGCGTTCCATCCGTCGTGGATGATGGCGGGCGACCTGTACAT
>DASTTD010000324.1:0-4426 GCA_035760325.1 Gemmatimonadaceae bacterium | reverse complement strand
GGTAACTGAAGAACTGCAACTTGGAACGGCTCTCACGGGATTTTCACCCCCGTTGCTGCCCGTTCCTTCTCTATCCGAAGTCGGATTTCCTGAAGCCGCTCCACCGAAAGATTGCCGGTAAGCACGAGCGTCTTCCCCGTCGTCACCTCTGTCCAGGTGATGGTTTGCAGCCCAGCGCCGAATGTCAATGCAGTCTTACGCGGCGCGACTGGTGGTCTCGCGACCCCCGCCACGCGCCCCTCAATTGCTGAATCCATTCCCGCCCGGGAATCACTCGCCGGCGGAGGAGGCGACGCCGCAGCAGCTTCGACACGAGAAGGTTGTGCAGCACGACCATCTCTCAGCACCATCGGCTGAGCGGCGCCCTGTGCCGTGGCTACGGGCGCGGAAAGAAATGCGGGCTCGCGTTCCGTGAGTGTCACGGTCTGACCGGGAGCGATCTCATAGGTCGTTTGTCGCGCCCCGGCGAGCCGTGCGACGCCTAGCACCTTGAGCGCGCGCTCACCTTCAGCGACGCTCGCGTTGGCCGCTGTCGGCGCGGGAGCGCTCGCCGGCGCTACCGCGTCAGCGGAAATCCCACCCGCAATTCCACCCGCGGGCTCCTGAGGCCGGGGACGCTCCGCCTTCGCAGACAGATCTCGCGCGGCTGCCACCTTGGTTCTGTCCCGACGCTCGCTTTCAAAAGGCGCTCTCGGTTCCCTGGCCGCACTTTCATCCACCTGGGCCACGGAGCTCCCTGAGCCGACCTTTGGTTGAACAATCTCGGCGGAAGGAGGCGAAACTGAAGCATCGGGTCCGCCCGCACGCATTACGACGAGGCTCCCACCCGCGACGACCAGCATCGCCGCCGCTGAGCGCCAGAACACCCGCAGATCGCGCTTGCGCTCCGGTACAGCCGGCAGCACGCCGCGCGGGACATCGTCGAGCGCCGTCAGGATACGCGACGACGCGGCGATGAACCCTCTCGCTTCCGCTACGGCTGCGGCGCAGGACTGACACGTCGCGACGTGCGCCTCCACGCTCTCTGCCTCTGCCGCCGGCAGCGCGCCATCCAGCCACGAGTGAATCGTTCCTTCGTCAGGATGCTGCATTCTTCTCCCTCTCTTCTCTGCTCTTCTGCAACGCCTCGTAGCTTTCGACCAACCGGCGTCGCGCGCGCGACAGCGTCGTCCCGACCGATCCCGGTGAAAGCTCGAGCGCCTCGGCGATCTCGTTGTAGTCCAGCCCTTCTTCACGCATCAGCAGCGCCAGCCTGTCCCGTTCGGCCAGTGCATCGACCGCTTTGCGAGCCATGGCCGCTTCCTGCGCGCGCTCCAGCGTCGTCTCATGAGGCTCGCTGACGGAGTCCTTTTCCTCCTCAGCGAGCAGCGCCAGATGCTTCCGCCGTCTCATGTCCTTTCGTGCCTCGTCTCTGACCAGGTTTGTCGCAACCGCGAACAGCCAGGCGCGCTCGTTCTCGATCGACGTCTGGCGCAGCGCTCGCACGAACGTCTCCTGAGCAACCTCTTCCGCCCAGTCGCGATCGCCCAACCTTCGCGTCAGGTAACGCACGAGTGCGGCGTTGTACGTTCGGAAGAGGCGCTCTACGTCCGTCACCGAATCACCAGCGGTCTCTCAGCATCGCCAGGTCGCGATCATTGAGCTTATCCCTGCCATCGGGAGTCAGCTCGATAGCCATCGATCTTCCCGCGACTATCAGGCGCTCGCTGAAGGCGAACGCTTCACGCAGCTCGGGCAGCGCATCTATCAGCCTGAAGTAAGCGTCGGAGAATGCTTTCACGCGCAGCACCGGCGCATCCTTCCTGAAGCTCGCGTCAGTCCAGACATTTTCGCGGAGCACGAAGGTACGATTGCCGAGACGCCGGATCGTTGCATCGTCGCGCAGTCCGCTGGCCGCATCGACTTCTGCCATGTTGGTTGCCGCACGTTGCGCGGAGGCGGTTTTCGCGGCCTCGAAACGCTGCTCCGCGGCTGGAGCCGCCGCAGGAGCTGCCACGCCTGCACCAAGGGACGTGCCCGCCACGCGGTTGCCGCCCCGCACGCGGATGTCGCGCGCCACACCGACCTGTGGGTTCATGCCCGGCTCGAGGACGAGGTATGAGGAGAACTCGGTTGGGATGCCGTATCTCTCTCCGAGCTCCCGGATCTCCTCGTCCAGCTCCCTGGATCCGCCATGTTTTCTCTTTTCCGCGCTCAGATAACCGATGCGCTGCGTGGCCCACAGTCGCGCCACGAACGGATTCTCCCGTGAGCGCTCGGGGAACCGAACGCGGCTTCCCCAGCTGACCGGCCCATCCGACGTCTGTCCCTCGAAGCGCACGACCGCATGTCCGCTCCCATCGTAGCGGGCCAGGATGACGAGATCCTCTCCCGCAAATATGTCAGCGGGAAGAGAGGGGTGCATCTTGAGCAGCCGCACTCCGTCGGCGCGCACTCTGACATCCGTAACCAGCGGATTGGTGAGGCGGCTGGCGACTATCCCTACCGCGCGCTCCACTGATTCGTCGGGCCGCACGAAGCTGGCGGTTCCGCGGCCTTCGAGCGCCAGTTGTTCTATCAACGCGACGTTCAGGTCGGATCCGACCCCGAACGTGAACAGCCTCCGCGAGCCGCGTCGCCTCGCCACCGACGAAGCGATCACGTCTCCATCGCGCTCTCCCACGGTCGGCAATCCATCAGTCATGAACAGCACGATGGGAAGACGACCGCGCTGCGGCGCAACCGACAGCGCTTCGTCCAGAGCGCCGGAGATGTTGGTCGATCCCTGCGCCTCGAGATCATCCAGATAGCGTTCCGCCGAGCGGATGTTCTCGCGCGTGGCGTAGGAGAAGCCGTCGCGGAAGGTTCGAACATCACTCGAGAAGTCGATCAGCCGGAACCGGTCGGCGGCCGACAGCGACCGAAGGAATTGTTTTCCCGCGGCGCGCGCCTGCTCCATCTTTTCGCCGCTCATCGAGCCCGACACATCGATGACGAAGGTGAGGTCGCGAGGCACGGCGCGGGGAGCGATCGCCGGCGGGGAAAGCGTGATCAGCGCGAAGCCATCCTCGTTGCCCGTCGCGTTCGCGAGCACCGATATCGCGGCAGAAGACGACCTTCGAAACGGAATCAGGATGGTGATCTCGCCCCGCGCGTCTCTCACTTCGACGCGGCGAACCGATCCGCGATATTCCGACCTCGTTGAGACGGGCCGGTACCCGGTGGCGTAGACCCGCTCGAGCGAATGCGTGGGCGAATACGCGGTGCCGTACGCGGGCGTGTTCGGATACACCAGGACCAGCGATGTCCTCCCTTCACTCGGCCGGCTCGCTTCCCGCGGCGTGTTTCTCAGTCCCCGGAAGTAGTCCACGCGCAGGGCATCTCCCTCGCGTGGCGCGACGACGTGGAAGCGCAGAACGACTTTCTTCTCTTCGCCTGGAGCGATCGGGAAGATACGGGCGCGAAACAATCCGTATCCCATCCATTCGAGAAGCGCGGGATCGCGCTGACTACGCACGATCGCCTCATATATCCGGCGGGCGCGGTCGGCGTTCATCGTCTCGCCGGCGACCATCTCGCCGTTGATCGACAGCTTGAGATCCTGGAACGCGGCCCCCTTGGGAAGCGGGAACATGTAATCCGCTTCTCCGACTCTGGAGCCGCGGTTAACGAAGGTCTCGGTGATCTCGTATCGCAGCACCCGGTCGGCGAGCTCGACCCGGACATCGCTGCTTTTCCGGTAGACATCCGGCGACTGCATTCCGCACATGGGTATCGCGCACCTCTCACCCGGCGGGCATGGCGGGGGAGCCGGGCACGGCCAGGGCCGCGGCGGTGGAGTCGTCCGCACTCCCTGTGCGGGGGCAAGAGTGGGAAAGCAGAAAGCGGCGATAAGAAGGACTGAGCGCATCGGTCACCAGTAGAGAAGGGTCTACATGTGAGACGCCGCCCAGCTGCTTACTTGCACACCCTGGCCCAAAAGCAAACAACAAACCAGGAACTACCTGTTACGCGTGATGGTTGCCCGTAAACGGTTGCGGGTTCGGCGCGGAGACCGCAACGGGGCTACCCGCAACTATTACACATAACAGGTAGTTCTGAGTTTGTAGTTTCACACCTAACAGGGTAGTTCTGAGCTTGTAGCTTGTTGCCTTAGCGGGGCTTCCGCGCCCGCCTTTTTACCGTCGCCTTTCTCTCGTCGATCCGCACGGCTAGCAGCCGCCGGTCGGCCCTCTGCATCGTCAGCTCGAACGACTCCCGGGGCTTCCGGGCGGCCCACCCCATGGAGAACTGCGCCGGGGCCGACGTCGGCGCCGCGGCCCGCAAGCGGTTGGCTACCTGCTTCGTCTGCTCCTCGCCCGCATCGCAGAGCACCACCAGAAATTCATCGCCGCCGACCCTGACTACGGCTTCCTCCGCACGCACATGCCGCATGAGATAGCGGGCC
>DASTTD010000323.1:0-4766 GCA_035760325.1 Gemmatimonadaceae bacterium | reverse complement strand
CCGCCTGCGCCAAAGGCCTACTCCGCGCGCAACTCTTCGATGGGAAGCCCAGCGTCCTTCCAGGCCTGGGTGCCGCCCTTCACGTACGCCACATCTGCAAACCCCATGTCTTTCAATGTTTTGGCGCTTATCGCCGACATCGGTCCGAGATCGCAAATGGTCATAAGCGGGCGCGAGCGATCCTGCAGTCGCGGGTCGCGAAATTCTTCCGGGAGTTCCTGATCGGCGCGAACGGGCAGCGTTCCGGACGAGATCGGAACTGCGCCTGCGGCCATGCCAGTAGCGCCGATGCGGGCGCGGTCTCGGACATCGATTAATAGAGGGTTTGGCTTCTGCTGCAGCCGCTGTTGTGCCTCCTCGGCGGTGACTGCCGGCACTTCTGCCATCGCCTCCGAGGCCATTTGCGTGAAAGTCTTCGCCATTATCGACTCACTTGCTGAGGAGACCTCAAAGGTAGTCAAGGCGGTGGAGCTTACAAGATGAGCGCGGCGCAGCCGAGGTTCGGCAGCGCGCTCGTCGGCTTCATGGCGAGGTTAGCCAGCCGGTGGAGCGGTGCTCGTGGGCAGCCGACTCGCGAAGCGGAGGCCAAACCCATCCGGGTCGAGCACCGTAAAATCGCGGAGACCATAGTAGCGGTCCGCGATCGGCCGCTCGACTGCCAGGCCGAGGGCTTGTGTCACGGCCCACAGCCGATCGACATCGGGGACGAGGATGCGCACATTGGCGCGGGCGGGGCCGCTCAGGGCGGGAAGGTCGGACCGCTGATCGAGGAATAGCCGGCGCTCTCCCCAGCGCAAAGCGGCGAAGTCGCCATCGCGCCGCTCAAGCGTGAAGCCGAGCGCGGTGTAGAGCTCGAGGGAGCGATCGAGGTCGCTGACCGTGATCTCGACAACGAGTTGCTCCGCCAGCTCCGACGTCGAACCGATCTGCTCCATCGCGTGTCGCCGTTCGCGTAAAGGAGCCGTTGTCATGGCGCCAGATTGAGCGCAGCCGTGCCGGTCTCAAAATTGGTCGGAACAGAGACGTGATCATGCAGGATCAGCCACTCGCCATCGATCTTTTGAAGTCCGCTCGTCACCCGAAGCCACAGATCGAAATGGTCTCCACCTTGAAGAGTTCCGCTCATCCGGTCGAAACAGTGGAGAAAGGCAACGTCATCTCCCGCAATAATGCGCAGATCACGGAGTTCGACTCGAAGTGGACCTGCGAACATAGCGAAGAATTCCTCATAGTTCTGTCCGTAAGCATCGCTTCCGACTTTTGCCAGGGGAGGAACTATATCGAAAGCGACGACCACGTCTCCGGGGGCATACACGGACATCACGGCTTTTGCATCTTTTGCCCGAAATGCCTCCTCCCAGCGAGTAAGCAGGTTTCGGATCTGGTCTTCAGCGGTATTGGCGCGGGCCATGGCTCCTCGACATTTAAGAAGTGTGCACTGTAACGGATAGGCTCGTACCCAGTAGGGGTCGAGGCCAAGGTGACATCCTCCCACTGGAGCAGCTCGCCACAATATTCGGGCGAAAACGTCGCGCGTCCGGTCTCCGCCCCGCGAGCCGTCCGATCTCGCGCACCGTATCGGAGGCGATCACGGAGATTCTTGCTGCATCGAAGTGCCCTAATCCAACCGCATCCTCTGGAGGGGAGCGCTCTGGCGGCGTCCTACCTCTGTGGCCAAGTCTTGTCCGCGCTTCGGGAGCGAAGGGTCGCACTCTATGCCTCCCTCTGCGCAGGAATCTCCGCGGCTCTCTGTCGCCTGCAAGCGGCAGCGAGGCGGCTGTACGTCCGGTGCAGAAAACTTAGCTTGGGCGCTTCCACCAGAGGAGGATCGCATTTACCGCAGCAGGTACGGCTAATGGTCCGGCTAAGGGCAGTAGCAGAGCTCCCAGCCATGTGTTGAGGGCGATCGCTCGATACCAGGCTGGCCTTTTCCGGTTGCACAGCCCCTTCACGGAAGCCACTAACCACCACGCTGGCACCGCGAGAGCAAATCCCAGCGGAAAAATGAACCAGCGGCTGGTACTCGCTGGGAGTGTTCCCACGGCCATCTTGATGCTTATGGCGAGGAGATGACCGATGCCTAGAATGCCGATCACGATTCCATAGAAGAGATTCAATCCGCAGACAAGCGTGGTCGCCTTTCCTATGCCCTTCGCGCGGTATCGCAGGATGAGACCGGCCACTGCGATCAACGCGATCGCAGCCGCCGTCGGAAACCACAGCTCCTCGCTGAGCAGGAGATCCAACAAACTTATTCTCCGACTCCCAGTGTCTGGTCAGATGGTGCGGGAGGTTGGTGCGACGTCTGACCGCCGGACGAGGGCGCGGAATACCTGCTTATCACTCGTACGGCGCGTGTTCATACCTGCAGGTTGAATGGCCGATGCGCGCCGCCAGCTCCTCGCATTGCCGCAATCCCCGCCGTTCCGAGGGAGAGCAGGTAAATGGTCCAGAGGCCCAGCATTGGTGGCACTGTCTCTCTACCTCCGGCCGGGAGCAACAAGAGCAGGTACACCACAAGCAGCGAGGCGGTGGCTGCGCCTACTCCGATCGCCGAACGTTGACCGACCTTGATACCCCTGTACAACGCCGCGCTCATCGCGCCGGCGTACACGAGCATAGCGCCAGTAGTCAAGCGCAGAATCTGCAAAGGCCCGTACTCCGGCTCGCGCATCGTGAGGGAGACTACAGCAATCGAGTGTCCGAGCCCGGCTGTCGCGGTCACAGCGCCAAGAGTGATGGCAATTACCGCGGCGACGTGGAAGACCCAGGACACGCCGGCCGCACCACGTCTGAAGCTCCGATAGAGGAGCACCGCGACAAGCAACCAAGCCGAGAGTACAGGGAGCGCGATCTGCAGGTCACCCATAGTTGCCTCCACTTGACGCTACTCAAGTCTGACGGGATCACCACGGCGAATTTTGCCGCCCCGCACGACATTGGCGTAGACACCGACATTGACCTGGTTGTGCTGGGCCGCCGTACGCAGGATGCCCGGATCGCGCGGCAGATCTCCCTGGGGCAGCGTGGTCATCACGCAGCGGGGGCAGGAGCCCGTGATGCTCAGCCGAACTTCGTCCCCGAGGGCGAGCGTGTGGCCAATCCAATCATTCTCTACAAAGCCCTTCGCGCCGGAGGCTGGCTCCACCACGATGTTTGGACGAAAACGCCGGGCCTCGAAACGCCCTGGCGGATAGAGCTCCCGCAGCCGGTCGATCGTGGCTGTCGTCAGCACGTGGATGACGGCGAAATCGAAGAACGTGCCAGCCGGCATGGACTCGTCAGTGACCGTTTCCCTGTGGGCGAGGCCAGCCAGATCCGGCCAGTACTCCTCGAGGCTCGGGCTCTGGGGTGCCGTCGTCGCGAGTGTCACCTCGCGGCCGAGCACATCCGACAGAGCCTGGTCGAGATCCTCCTGCTCGGTAGTTGCGATGGTGCCATTCGGGAGTGTGATCCGGACCGGAGGAATCTTCTGGCCGCTGCGCGGAGCCTCGACCAAGGCGGCCCGGAAGTCAAAGAGCTTCGACCACTTTCGAGGGTTCTTGGCGCTCACGACTTTCCCAGTGGACCGGTCCACCAGGGCATACGCACGATCCCCGAGGAGCCCGCGTTGCGTAAGGTCCGCTGCGTTCAGCTCCTCTCCCATCATGGATTTGACGGGATAGCGCCAGAGAGCCACCACGGAAGTGAGACCAACGCTCGTCGTGCTTGGCATAATCTACCTCCTTCGTAGTGCCGGCTAACGCGCCGGCGTCAAGCTGCCGCGGTGACATGCAATGGGCCGCGACGTTTCCTTGACAATGAGCTTCCCACGCGCCAACCGCAACGCCTGCCGTCGGAAATGCAGCGCCGTCAGGTTCAACGCCACACCAGACGGCCTCCGGCGCCTATTTTCGTTGAAGCCAGCCAAGCACGCGTCGATCGAATTCTATGCTCTCTTCCAACTGCGGTGTGTGACCGCTTCTCTCGAAGATTTCAATCGTCACGTCGCGAAACGGCCCCCGAAACCCCTCCCATTCCGTAAACGGTACTGCATAGTCCTGGCGGCCCAGCGCAATCAACACCGGTACCATCACCGGCGCGGCTGCTCGAAGCGTATAGCCTCGAGCGGGATCGAATAGTTCACTGACTCGTGGCATGTTTACGGTCACACCTTGCCACAGCCAAGAACCGTCATAGGTGGAATCGGCCCAATAGCGCGCCGCATTCCGAACGTAAGTCGCGATAAACGCATCGCTCGGGCTCAGCTTCGCGAGGGAATCCGGAGAAAGGCGAGCACGATTTCGACGGTCGGCGGCTTTGCGTCCAGCCGATGCACGTGACATCCAGAACTCGCTGATCCGCTGGTTCACGTCCCGCCCCAGTGCCGGCACAGCTCCAATCGCGATGACGTGCGACACGTGTTCCGGATAACGGAGAGCGTAGGCGAGCGCCATAAGACCGTTAACTGAATGTCCGACAATCACGACGCGATCCATTTTCAGCGTGCGGCGCGCCGCCTCGAATTCTTCGACTGCTGCGTCCACAGTAAAGCGGCCGCCAGGCGGCGCGGGGGCGTCGGCAACGAAACCGCGGTGGTCAATGTACGCGCACTGGAGCGTGCTCTTGAACCGGGCTGAAAACGTGCGTGGGTAATACACGCGACTGCCGAGGACCATGCAGGGCCGGCCCGTGCCTTCGATGACATAAGGCAGACTCACCCCATTTACGGGGATGACCCCGGAGGTAGGAGGAATCTGGCGGGGCGACTGACATCCAGTCGCGAC
>DASTTD010000322.1:0-4267 GCA_035760325.1 Gemmatimonadaceae bacterium | reverse complement strand
GGACGAAAAAAGCAGTTTAAGGAAAGGGGCGCCCTCACGGGCGCCCTTTTTTTTAACTGAAACGCGAAGAGCCAAGCGGCGGTTGCGGTCCGGCAGCTAGCGCCGGCCGCGAACACCTTTCCTGATTACGGCGCCGACCCGCGTCCCGCCGCCGAGCCCGACCTCGAATGCGGGCACCCACCCAGCCGGCCGCCCCAGCGGCAGCGGCCCCTCGACTCCCAGAAAGAAGAGCAGGTATTCTTTCGCGCCACCCTCGGCGGTTGAGTTGAACCGAACCGACACGCCCGCGCCGCCGTACGGCGCCCAGCGGCTTTGTCGCAACGGGTCGAAGCTGAAACGGCCGATCAGGTCCGTGCGTGCATCCACGCCATGCCTCCCGACACCAGCCCCCGCCACGACACCCGTGCGCACGTACAGCCCAGCCGGAAAGCTGAGGCCGATCCCCGCGTGTGCGGCGGTGTTCTCGGAAAAAATCCCGTCGATGCGACCCTCCGTCTGAAACCGCTGCGCCGGGGTCTGCGCGACCCCGCGTGCAGGCGCTCCGAGAGCGACGACGGTGGCCAGCACCGCCAGAACACGCGCCACGGGCTCTCTCACTCCGCCGACGTTCAGCGCGCCCGCGCGCGCCACAGGGCGACAGTGTAATCCACAATCGAGGCAGCCGATACGACGCCGATCGCGATCACCAGCAGGGCGGTATACCCCGGAGTTGCGAGAACGGCGACGAGCGTGACGAGCTGAAGGACGGTTACGATCTTGCCAAGCATTCTTGCTCTGAACACCGCCGGGCGCAGCCATGGAATCAGCCTGGCCACCAGAAATCCCACCGCGGTGGCGATGTCGCGGGAGAGAAAAATGAAATACTGTCCGGCCGTGAAACGGCCTTCCACCAGGTAAACCGAGATCGCGACGAAGACGAAAATCCGGTCGGCGAGCGGATCGATGAGAGCTCCGGTCTCCGTCTCCTCCTTTTCGTGCCGCGCGATCCAGCCGTCGATGAAGTCGGTGAAGCCGGCCACCAGAATTATCGCGACCCTCGCCCATGCCCCCTGTATGAGCACGAATCCGAGCGCGAGCACGAGGCGCGACAGGGAGATCGAATTCGGAAGAGTGAACACGGCGCCGCGGGTCATGCGAGCGAAAAGTACGGTCGGCCGCAAGCGCTTGCCAGCACGGTCGGCCGCGTCTAGCTTCGCTCGATGACCACGCAAAGCCTGCTCGCAACGAGCTTTATCGGTCTCGCGATTGCGATGATCGCGTGGGACATCCTGATGGCGGGCCGCATTACCAACCTGCGGAAAATCCCGCGAAGCTTTCAGGCCATCACGGGTATCGCCGGGCTGCTGCTCGTCCCCGCCCTCGTGGTGGCGTATACCTCCGCATCGATGTTGTATGGCCGCGCAATTTTTCTCGTGGCGTGGCTGTGGCCGTTCACCGCGTGCCTGTTCGTTCTCCAGACGGTTCTTGCGCTGGGGCGGAGGCTGGTGACGCCGCTGCTTGGATTTCCGCTGCTGGTCTACAACACCATCATCGCCGTGGTCGCGGTCGCGAAATTCACCATCGCCAGCGGAGGCACTCCACCGGATCTCGCGCTCGCCATCAACGCCGCGCAGGCCAGCATGCTCGGCGCGTTCTTCGGAACGGCCGCGCTCTGGAACCCGATTTACATGCAGGTTCCGATCTTCGCGCCATCACTGCCGGCACGCTGGGGCTTCACGCGGCTCGCGCGCGTCGTTCTCGCGGGAGCCGCGATTGCGCTCACGGCCCTCGTCGTGATCGAGATACCCGGCGCGTTCGCCGGGATCAACAGCTATCTGTCACACCAGAAGGATCAGCTGCAGGAACACCCCGAGGGTGATTTCCGCATGGGACTCAAGATTTTCCCCGACCTGCGCAACGGTCCACCGCCTCTCGCGCTTCGTCACGACCTCGCGCTCGCGGACACGATGCGCGTCGATGCGATCAGCGTGGTGGTACATCCGGAAGCCGCGCGCGGAGTCGCGCTCGATTCACTGGCCCGCTCGATCGAGCGCAAGCGCGCCGACAGCACGCTCCTCATCATCGCGCTGGGATATCCGAAGGACGGGCGCGACCAGATTCGCAAGTCACGTGAGGCCTACACCCAGGCACGGGTGAGAGACGTCGATCGTCTGGCGCGCCGCCTCCGGCCCGATTACCTGCTGCCTGCCGTCGATCCGCTCGAGGAAGGAGACCGTGTCCTTGGCGACCAGACCCCGCAGTACTGGATAGAGTATCTGACGCGCGCGGCGCAGATAGCACATCACGTGAACCCCAACATCAAGGTTGGCGTCGCCATGAGCAGCTACGGGACCCGCGACAGCGTGCTCTACGCGTGGGCGGCCCGGCGTGGCAGCCCGATCAACACGGTCGGCTTCTCCCTCTTCGCGGGATTCGACGGCGTCCGTTCGCTCGACACGCATTTGCGCGTCGCGCAGCGGTGGATGCGGCAGTTCCCGAAACCGAAGGAGCACTGGGTCTTCGCGGCAGGTGGATATCCGCTGCTCCACGGCGAAGCGAACCACCGGGAGGCGGTCTGGGGGGTGCTCGCGTGGGCTACCGCGGAGCCTGCAATCAAGGGATTGGTGGTGTACGAAGCGGGAGATTACACCACCGTCCGCGGGCTGAGAGCCCCGAGTGGCCGTCTGCGGCTCGCGACCGCGAAGATGATGCAGGCCGACAGCCTGCTCAAGTCGAGCGTCGTGGCGGGCGCCGCGCCCTAAACGGTCCTGCCAACGCCGCGCACGATTCCTTCGACCCGCCGGCTCTCATCGAAATATCTGGTTGCGACCTCGCGCATGCCGCGGGCAGTGACGCCGCGAATGCGGGTATCGAATTCCTCGATATCGGCGAGCGAGCCGAACATCCAGGCGTCGAGCATCTGTCCCAGCACGGCGCCCCCGCTCTCCTTGCTGATTGCGTGCGTCCCGATTGCGTATTCCTTGGCTCGTGAAATCTCCTCGGCGGTAACATCGACGTCGCGCAGCTTGGCAAACTCCGCCAGAAGCCCATCGCGCGCGATGTCCTCCTTCTCCGGAGATGTCGCGATGTAGGAGATGAACATCCCCGCCGCCCGCTTGTCGCTGAAGCCTGCCTGCACGGTATAGGCGAGGGACCGGCGATCCCGCAGCTCGTCGAAGAACCTGCCGCCCAGCCCGCTTGCTACAGTCGCGATGAGGGATGCGGCGAATCGCGCGTCATCGGTGCGCGCTGGAGCGGGAAACGCGAGCGCCAGAGCGGTCTGCGCCTTCTCGCGCGCCTCGGCTTCGACCTCGACTGCGACCGGCCACTCCGGGCGGCTGACTGTACGCGTATCGCGCGCGACCAGATCCGCCAGGTCGTTTGCCGCAATGTCGGCCGCTTCCGTCGCATCAACGTCCGCGACGATACCGATCACCGCTGCTGATTCGAGAACATGGGCACGGTGCCAGTCCTCCGTGTGCGTCCTGGTAATCGCCCGGAGCGATTGTTCGCTTCCCATTGGCGGGCTGCCATACGGATGGCCCCGGAATGCCGCTTCGCGTGCCAGCTTCATCGGGTATCTGTACATGTCGTCGCGCAGCATCTCGACATTCGACAGTGCGACGACCCGTTCCGTCTCGAGAGCATCCTCCGGAAAGGTCGGATGCATGACCACGTCGCCCAGCAGCTCGAGCGCGTCACCGAGTCTCGCTCTCGGAACGGAGAACGCCCAGCCGAAGCTGTCGTTTCCCGCGCTGGCCGAAATGGTTGCGCCGAGCATCTCGGAATCCTCGGCGATCTGAGCGGCAGTGCGAGTCGTGGTTCCCTTGAGCATCGTTCGCGCGGTCAGCAGAGTGAGACCTGCGAGCGCCGACGGCTCTTCCACGCACCCACCCGCTATATACAGACCGACATGCGCCATCGCCGCGCCGGGCTTGCGTCTCACGAGGACAGGCACGCCGTTGCGCGTGCGGAAGATGAAAACTCCCGACTCCTCACGGTCGAATGCCGCTCGCTCTCGTCGAAGCGGGCGCGACGGCGTGCGGAAGGGAATAGGTGCCAGCGGCTGCCTCGCCCCAGACTCGAGAAGGACCCGCATATCCGCGGATGTCGCTGCGACCACGGGCGATTTCTCCGGCCGGTAGACGAGGGTGGCCGCTTTGTCAGGCGTGAGATACTTCGAGACCACGTCCTGCACTTTCTTCGCATCGGTGGCCATCACGGCGTCGAAGTACTTCGACCCGAGCCGCCAATCGCCCAGCGCCTCCCATTCCGCGAGATAGTTCGC
>DASTTD010000321.1:0-4580 GCA_035760325.1 Gemmatimonadaceae bacterium | reverse complement strand
GAGTCCCCGGACGAACTGCTCGCCAGCACCATCCTCGCAGAGCACGATCCCGCCGCGCGGGCTGACCGTGATGTTGTCGGGGTACTCGAGCATCTCGACCGAGGGTGATTCGAAAACGAGAGTGAGCGAGCCGCGCTCACGTCCCTCAGGGCGGTAGAACCAGACCTGACCGACCGCCGCGTCACCGCCGTTGGTGGCGTGAAAGAACACGCCCTTGTCTCCCCACCAGGATCCTTCGAGTCGCGAGAACCGCGCGCCGCCCCTGGCGAAACCCTGGTTGAACACGGCCGCGGGATCTGTCCCGCCGGCGCCGCTCGGATCGGGATCATCGATGTTCACCCACCGCGCCGGGAGCGACGTTCCCATTCGCTGACCGGTTGCCGTGTCGTAGTTGGGGCGGCCATCAATGGCCAGCATCTGCAGCAGTCCACCAGACTGCAGCGCACCACGCTGTTTCGGCACGAACCGGTAAAAGCCTGCCGTCAGTCGGTCTTCCGTCTCGTAGACCACCCCGGTGTCCGGATCGACGGCCACCGCCTCGTGGATGAAGCGGCCCATCGCCCTGATGGGAACAGCCTCGACCTGCGCTTCCGCCGTTGCCGGGACTTCGAAGATGTAACCATGCTCCTGACCCCATCCGCTCACCGACCCGGCAGAGCTCTCTTCGCACGTGAGCCAGCTGCCCCACGGGGTAGGCCCTCCGGCGCAGTTGACGATCGTTCCGCCCAGACTCACGAAGTCGCGGACGAGCGTTGCCGAGCCATCACTCGCCAACCGAACCTCGAGTGATGTAGTGCCGCCCCCGGCGCGGGCATCGTACGCGCGCGCAGGATCGCCCTTTACTCGCGCCGTTGCGGCCGGATCCCGATTCTCGTGATTTCGAATGAGGCGCACATTCCCGTTCCGAAGCCTAAACGCAGCCATTCCATCGAAGGCTCCCGGCGTCGGGTGTCCGTCGGACATGGGCTTTCCGGTAAAGCTCAACACCGAATAGTTGAACCCCGCCGGTAACGCGAGCTCGGGCCCCGCTTCGCGGAGTAATCCGTATCCACCCGCCCCGCGAGGCGCCAGCTCGGGCCGGGTCATGCGCGTAATCCCGGCGGTCTTGTTGGCGGCACACGCAATCAGTCCCTGGAGCGACGGCGCCAGAACGGCCGCGCCCGAGAGCGCCGCTGATGTCCGGAGAAATCCCCGCCGGCTCGTGCCGCTCAAGGCGCGGCTCCGAGGTTCCCCAGCACCACCGCGGCGTTTCGCTTCAATCCCTCGAGCTTTGCGCGTTTCATCGGCGACTTCCTGAATGTGGTCGAGAACTCCTCCCGCGACATCGACAGGAGCTCATTGGCGAGAGAGCGCGCGTCGTTCGCCGCAAGCACTTCGCGTGGCTTGAACGCCGAATCGTCCGCGAGCGCGCGGGAGAACCTGATATTCCACGGGCACACCGATTGGCAGATGTCACATCCGTAAAGGAGATCCCCAAACTTCTCTCCGAGCTCCGGAGGAATCGGTCCTTTCGCCTCGATGGTGAGATACGAGATGCACCGGGTCGCGTCGAGCACGCGTGGAGCCGCGAACGCATCCGTCGGACACGCATCGAGACAACGCGTGCAGCTTCCGCAGCGATCCGCCGCGAATGGCTCGTCGGCGACGAGATCGAGGTCGAGCAGCAGCGAGCCGATGAAGAAGAACGAGCCCAGCTCGGGATTCACCAGATTGGTATTCTTGCCGAACCATCCCAACCCGGCGCGCCGGGCGAGATCGCGCTCGAGCAAGGGACCGGTATCGACGTATGATTTCCCGCGTACGGGATGCCCGACTTCCGACTCGAGCCACGCGAGCAGCTCATCGAGACGTGCCGTCATCACGTCGTGGTAGTCGTCGCCGCGCGCATACCGGGCAACGGGACCGTCAGGCTCGCGCCCGCCGTAGTTCAGCCCGACGACGAGTGCGCTCACCGCGCCGGGAACAGGCAAGCGGGAATCGCGGCGCTTTTCCGCCCCCCGCGCGAGGTAGTCCATCTCGCCCGCGTAACCGTTCCCGAGCCACCGGTCGAACGCAGCGGCTGTCTCGACCGCACCCAATCGCGCGATGCCAACCAGATCGAAGCCGAGCCCGTAGGCCTGTGCCTTGATCAGACCCTCGAGGGTCATGGCTTCCAGGGCCGCGGTCAGTCGCTCCCTCCCGCCCACCGCGCGTAACGTTCGACGTCGCGAGCGGAGGGAACGGCGTTATAGTCTCCGTACGCCGTGTACATCCTCCAGCGGAGATACGTCGGGTCAGGAAACGGGACGAATGGAAAGCGCTTGTACCATTCCCGGGAGCGGAACCGCCAGGCGATCCTCAATAAATCGATCCCGAGTCGCGGACGCCGAACCGTACGGAGCGCCAGTCTGGTGACGAGTCGTATCCACGCCATAGTTCCCCAATATATAGAATGAGTGATGCCCGCTGACACGCACACCGTAGGTTTGATCTCCGACACCCATGGGTTGATGAGACCCGGAGTACACCCTGCGCTTGCCGGCGTAGAGCTCATCCTTCATGCCGGAGACGTCGGCGGACAGGACATAATCGACGAGCTCTCTCTCATCGCTCCCGTGCGCGCGGTCTTCGGGAACACGGATCCGCCTGATTCGCCGGGTCTGTCCGAAGAGATCCTGATCACGATCGGGGGCGTGAGCATCCACGTGAGCCACGGTCATGAGCTGGGGAGCCCGAATCCCCTGAAGCTCGCCGAGCGTTATGGGGCCGACGTGCTGGTCTACGGCCACACGCACAAGCAGCTCGTGACGGATGTTGGGGGGCGACTCGTCATAAACCCGGGTGCTGCCGGTCCCCGTCGCTTCAATCTGCGACCCAGTGTAGGCCGCCTGACGATATCAGAGCGGAAAGCAGAGGTAGAAATCGTTGAGCTTCGTTGAGCTGGCTGAAGAAGAAGTGCAGGTGTACGTGGCATCGCTGGCCGTATCCGATGACAGGTATTCGGAGCTCGAAAGGACTCTTTGTGCCGAGGAGCGCGGGCGCGCGGGCAACCTTGCGCCTGTTCTGGCGCGCCGTTTCGTCGTAGCCAGAGGGATGCTGCGCGGACTGCTGGCGGGATTTACGGGTGCCGCAGCGGACAGTCTGCGCTTCCGCTACGGCACCAGCGGGAAGCCAACCCTCGCCGATCACGGCATCCAGTTCAACATCTCACACTCGGCCGAGGTGGGACTGTTCGCTTTCGCGCCGGATCGCGCGGTCGGTATCGATGTCGAGAATATCCGACCTGTCAGACGGCTGCTCGACGTCGCCCAGAGGTTTCTCTCCGAAGACGATGTCCGCTCGCTTGCCGCGACGCCGCCCGACGAGCGCGACGGGACATTCCTCAAGGCATGGGTGGTGCGGGAGGCCCGGCTCAAGGCCGACGGCAAGGGGATCTGGTCGGGATCCGACGTTCAGGGGTCAGAGTCGCTCACGCACAGGATGTTCGCGCCGCGTCCGGGCTACATCGCGGCGGTGGCGGCAGCCGGCTCCGACTGGCGCCTTTACACCTGTGCGATGAGCTGAGAAAGCTCATACCTTTATTTCAGTTGCCGCTGCGGTGCGCGGCTGGTGCCGTGTCACGCTCAGCGGGTCCTCTGAAGTCGGAGCTTTCTATGCAGAGCTTTATTCGTGTGGTGGGTAGCCCGGTGGTGTTGCTGGCGGCCCTCGCTTGTGGAGGCGGGGGAACAAATCCTATCGATGGCGGGGGCGGTGGCGGGGGTGGAGGTGGAGGAGGAGGCGGCGGAACCTGTCCGGCCAACACCATTTGCATGACCGACGGCGCGTTCTCGCCCACGAGCCGCACGGTGACCGTCAACACGGCGGTTACGTGGACAAACGATTCAGGTACCGCTCACACCGTCAGGTTCGCCACCCCGACGGCAGCGCTGGCGGTCGGCACCGGCGGGTCCGGAGACTTCGACGCGCCTTCGCCCACCACCGAGCAGCGGCGGTTTGCGGCGGCCGGTACCTATCCGTTTCACTGCTCGATTCACGGCACGCCCACGAGCGGAATGCGGGGCAGCGTAGTCGTTCAGTAGCAGCGCAGAGGCATCCGCCGCGGCCGTTGGCCGCACCTGGCAATCCCGCGGCGGCCCGGGAGGACTCCCTCGTCGAAATGCTGCTTAACAATCCGAGCCCGCGGTGTTTTTCTTCGATCGTTCAGCACATCGAGCCTCGACACCGATCGAGGTCTCGGGTGCAAACTGATCGGAGAGAAGATGTGGACTGGCTCTCGTTTGCTCGGCGCCGTCGTGGTTATTGGCGTTGCGGTCGCGTGTGGCGGATCAGGCGGCACTGACCCGCCGCCACCACCTCCTCCACCGCCGCCGCCTCCCGCTTGTCCGGCCAACACGTTCTGCATGCCACCCGCCACCAATACCTTCAGCCCAACCAGCCGCACGGTGACGTCAGGCACGACTGTCAGCTGGCAGAACGGCTCCGGGGCGGTTCACAACGTCACTTTCGACAATCCGGCTGCCGCGGGCGCCGTTGCCGGCGGCGCGAGTGGAAACGTCCCGGAACACAATTCGGGCACCAACTCACGCGCGTTCACAGCCGTC
>DASTTD010000320.1:0-2570 GCA_035760325.1 Gemmatimonadaceae bacterium | reverse complement strand
TCGTGCCTTCGAAAGCTTCAATAGCCACGGCGATTGCCAGGTGGCGAACGAAGCAGGCTGAGCTCGAGCGCCAGTTCTACTCCACCGCCATCCTGACGAGGTAGCGATGACCAGACTATTTGCGGCGCTCATTGCGATCTCGCTCGCCGCCGGGTGTCGATTTGGGCCGAAGATGGAAAAGCTGAGCATCGCCAGCAGTCCGCGAGGAGCGATGATCGAGGCGGCGACACTTACCGGTCCGGTGAACGGGGAGCTGCTGTCCGTCACTGACGACGGGGTCGTCGTGCTCCAGGCCAATCGGGTGGTCAACGTGAGATTCGCCGAGATACGCGGCGCCCGCTTCAGGGAGCTCGGCTCCGATTACCGTTTTGGCGGAGAGAGGCGCCCGGATGCGGACAGGATGGCGAGGCTGCGCCGTGTCAGCCGCTTTCCGCAGGGAATTACGCCGGAGATCCAGGCCAGGCTGCTCACGCTGTACCCGCAATAGTCCATGAAGCCGCTCGGTGGTCAGATGAGAGCTCTGCTCTGGTCCTTCGGCCTGTCTTTTCCGATCGCGAGCGTGGGCGCGCAGCAGCACGTGACGCACACGTCAACCACCCGCGCGACAGTGCCCGCGGAAGCGGCGGCGTTCGTAGAAGCAGCGCGCGCGGGGACCGAGCGCTACACAGACCGCAGCGCCGCCATCGCCGCGGGTTTCCGGCGCCTCGGGCGCGACTTTCCGTCGATGGGTGAACACTGGGCACATCCGGGTAAGGTCATCGCCGGACGCTTCGACATCGGCGATCCCGCGATGCTCACCTACGCGTCGATCGATGGCAAGCCGGTTCTTCTTGGCGTCGTGTACGCGATTCCGCTGGAGCCAGGCCAGCATCCGCCGGAGATTCCCGGAGGACTCAGTCCCTGGCACGAGCACAACGGTACTGTAGATGAGGAGAGCTTTCTCCCCGAGCATGGCAACGATCACTCGGAGCCACAGTCGGGGACACGGCTGGCGATCCTGCACGTGTGGACGCTGCTTCCCAATCCCGCCGGTCCGTTCGCGGCCGAGAACTGGGCACTTCCATTTGCGAGGCTGCACCTGAATCCGCCGAACGACGTCTCAGAGCCCGTAGCGCGCGCTTTATCCCTTGCCTCCGGCTCGGCCGAGTTCTGGTCGAATCTCCTCGAGAGCGAGCTCGGCTCAAGAGGTGATGGAGCGTGGCGCACCGGGCTTGATACGGCGGAGGCGGAGGCGCGGGCCATCGTTTCCGGACGGGCAACGACTCGCGCGCTGACAGCCTCCCGGATCGCCGCCCTCGAGAAAACTTGGAGCGTTTTTATCGCTCAGGTGGCGAGGCAGAGTCCGTCCCTGGCACGGAGACTTGCGGGGCGGACCGGCGCCGGCGAGTCCACGGAGAGCCACCTGTCACGATCCGACGCCCGTCGCTAAGTTCCACCTGCGCGTCGATAGCGCACACGCGGGCGTAATTCAGTTGGTAGAATGCCAGCTTCCCAAGCTGGACGTCGCCGGTTCGAGTCCGGTCGCCCGCTCTTTCAGATGATTTTGGATACGAAGTGCCGGGTGACCCTTCGGTTTTCGGGCGCTTTTTGTTGCCTACGTAATACTCGTATTTCGACTACGTCAATCGACTGATGCGCGGCTGTTCCGGCTGGGGATAATGTTGGCGCGTCGAAGCACCGCCCACTCTTCCTCTCCGAGGTTTCCAATGCGTTACACCAGTCTCACCGCCCTGGCCGGAATCGTCATGACGACGATCGCCTGCGCCGACAACCCCGTCGCTCCCACCGTCAGCCCTCTCGCCGCGTTGGGGGCATCCTCCTCCGCCGTGGTGACCACCCCCACGTCAGGTCCGTGGGCAAAGATCGTCGAAGGCGAGACCGGACCCGGCTCTCTCTACGCTCTCTATATCCCCACCAACTGGAACGGCGACGCGGTCTATTACGCCCACGGCATTCGCCCGCCCGAGCCGTTCTCGCCGATCACCCTCAACGACCAGGACAACTTCTTCCAGGTGCGCGATGCGCTGGGCGCCCTGGGTTACGCCTTCGCCTACTCGAGCTTCTCGGAGAACGGATTGGCGGTCAAGGACGGCGCGCAGCGGACCCACCAGCTCCGCGGCCTGCTCAACGCGCACCTGCCTGCGCCCTCCGACCAAAACTTCCTCGCGGGCTACTCGCTGGGTGCGCTCATCGCGGTCGAGCTTGCCGAGAAGTTCCCGACGCAGTACGACGGCGTGCTGGCGATGTGCGGGATGGTCGGCGGAACGCCGCGCCAGCTGCAGTACGTAGGCGACGTGCGGGCGCTGTTCGACGCCTACTATCCCGGCGTCCTGCCCGGCAACGTCATCTCGGTTCCGTCGACGCCGCTGACGCCCGCTCAGGTTCAGGCTCTCGTCGTTCCGGCGATCGCCGCCAATCCGCTCGGCCTGTTCGCGATTGCGAGCACCGCGCAGACGCCGCTGGCATTCGCCCCGATCGGGAATCTCGGCGACCCCAGCAGCGTGGCGTTCCAGTCACTGGTGGGCTCGCTCGTCACCGCGCTGTATTACCAGCTCCTCGGCACTCCGGAC
>DASTTD010000319.1:0-6601 GCA_035760325.1 Gemmatimonadaceae bacterium | reverse complement strand
GCCGGCACAGGCTGACAGACACTGCTCGAGTGTCTCACTGGTGTGATCCCCCATGTGACCGATCCGGAAGGTCGAGCTTTTGATCTTCCCGTAGCCGCTGCCGACAACGATCCCCCGGTTCGACACCTCCCGCGTGAAGCTCTCGGCCGGTACGTCGCCCGGCAGTCTGATCGCCGAAACGGTCGGTGACTGCGAGCCGAGAGGCGCGACGTTCGACAGCTTCTTGCCTGTTGCACCGCTCACTTCGCTGATCCACTGCTGCGTGCGCGCAGCCATTGCCTTGTGTCGCGCCCAGCGCGTCTCGATTCCTTCCGCCGCAATCGACCGAAGCTGGGCATCGAGAGCATACAGCAGAGAAATGGCGGGGGTGCTCGGTGTCTGGCTTCTCCTTGCGAACGCATCCAGCTCGACCAGATCGAAATAGACGCCGCGGCCCTGGCTGCTCGCGGCACGGTCGATCACCTCGCCGGATGCGACAGCGAACGCCAGCCCTGGCGGCAGTGCGAAAGCCTTCTGCGATCCCGTCAGAGCGTAGTCGAGCTTCCATTCATCGAAGTGGAGTTCCGCTCCGGCGACACCGCTGACGCTGTCGACGAGACAGAAGACGCCGTTGCGGTGCGCGGAATCCGAGATGGCTCTGACATCGTCCAGTGCCCCGGTGGATGTTTCGGAGTGCGCGACGGTGATCGCAATGTATTTACGGATCGCCAGCCGTTCTTCCAGCTGTGGAATCGCGTGCACCTGGCCCCATGCGACTTCGTATCTGTCCACTTCGCGCCCGCACATTGTGGCGATGTGAGCGAACCGCTCGGAGAACGCGCCGTTCACCAGGCTGAGAATTCTTCCCGCCGGGATCGCGCGAATCCCGGCTTCCATCATGCCGGTCGCCGAGCAGCTGTTGACGAGAACCGGCCGGCTCGTTTTGAAGACGGATTTCAGTCCGGTCTGAAGCCTCTCGAACAACTGCTCGAATTCCGAGCCCCGATGAGGAATCATCGGCTGCGTCATCGCGGCCATGATCTCGGGACGAACCTCGGTAGGTCCGGGAAGAAAGAACGTTCCGAACTGTCTGGTCATTCGATCACCAGCTCCCGGAGTTGATCGAAGCTTTCCAGCACATGGTCAGCCCTCGCGATTACCGATTCCCGCCGGATGAACCCGGTGAACACGGCAAACGCATCAGCCACTTCGGCGATCTCCGAATCAGTGATCCCGTCCCCGACTGCCAGGACCGGCGAGTCGAGGCCCAGTCCGGCTATCGTGTCGCGCTTTCCGTACTGGCGGGCCAGCAATGACCCTTCATCGAATCCGGTGTACTCGCCGCTGTCGTCGAAATACAGCCTTACGGCATGCACCTGTTCGGCCGCCAGTCCCAGCTCGGCGGCCAATGGCAGAATCGCCTGCTCGAATCCGCCGCTCGCTATCGTCAGGTGTACTCCCTCTTCACGCAGGTAAGCCACCGTCTCCCGGGCATTTGGCGCCATGCGTTGAACATACACGCGCGACAAAGCCTCGATCTCGCCGCGCGTCGGCCGGACCGACTTCAAACGCTGGCCGTAGATCTCTTCCAGCGGAATCAGACCCTGCATCGCCTTGTCGGTCAGCTCCGCGCTGCGCGCCTCCGCCGCGGGGCCGCGCAGCGATGCCAGCCAGTCGATCCCTTCGACCCCCGCGAGCGTCGAATCCACATCCAGCACCACCGAGTTGAACCGTCTCACAGAATGTTGCCCGGCGCCAGCAGTCCGAGCGGATCGAGCTCCTTCTTGACCGCACGCATCATCGAGACCTGGAGCGGGTTCATCTGCAACGGGAGCCACCTGCGCTTGATCTTTCCGATGCCGTGCTCGGCTGCCACCGTTCCGCCGAGCGACAGCACGTTCCGGAGAGTTTCCTCGATCGCTACTTCTATTGTAGTGAGCTCGGCCGCGTCCCTGGCCAGAAAATTCTGATGAGGATGACCGTTGCCCGCGTGACCGTAAATCACGGGCTGCTCGAGCCCATGAGTTTCGGCGAGAGCGCGTGCCATGGAGATGGCATCCGGCAGCTTTCGATAGGGAACCGCCCAGTCCGTCGAGATCTTTCTGCCGCCGGCGCCGCGGAGCCTTCCGCCCCGCTCGTTCATCGTCGCCGGCACGCTGTGACGAAGGCGTCGCGCCTCCCGCAGCTGCGCCTCACCATCGAACACCATCGGCTCCATCGCCGAAGAGACCTCTTCGATCAGCTCGAGCCATCGTTCCAGGGCTTCTTCCAGATCGCCAGGTATCTCTTCCTCGACGTAAACCATCGCGTTGGCGTCTTCCGGCCATTGTGGGCCCGATGACCTTGCGATACCCAGTGCCAGCGAGTCGAAGAACTCAATGCATCGCGGCGCCACACGGGTCGACTCTCTGGCGGGAATCACGAACCGCAGCGCATCGGCTTCGCTGCGAAATGGAATCGCGAGGCCGACGACTCGAGTTGGCAGCGGCAGCAGCGACAGCTCGGCGTCGACGATGATTCCGAGGGTTCCCTCGCTGCCGATGAACCAGTCGATCGGATCGTGGGCGAATGCATAGCCGACGGTATTTTTCTCCAGCTCCGTGCGGCGGAATTCGACGAGCTCGCCATTCGCGAGCACGACCCGCAGCGCGCGGACATGCTTGCGGGTGGCGCCGTATTTGAACGTGCGTGCCCCCGACGCGTTGCAGGCGATGGCGCCGCCGATCGTCGATTCTTCTTCGCTGGTCGGATCGGGAGCAAAGAGAAATCCGGCCGCCGCCGCCGCACGCTTTATCTCCCCGAGGAGCGCACCAGGCTCCGCTCTGATCGATCGCGCCGATCCATCCACTTCACCGATCCGGTTCAGCGAGCGGAGGGAAAGCAGAAGGCCCCTGTCAGTGATCGAAGCCGCCGTGGTGCTGGTCTGAGCTCCGGCGCAGGTGATCGCCGTCGAATCTGCCGCCGCACGCTTGACGAGCTCGATTACATCCTCGACTGTTTCAGGGCGGGCGACCGCATCCGGAAGCAGGTGGATCCCCGAGGCGTCCGTCTCATAAGCTTCGCGGACGCTCCTGTCACTGCTTATCCCGCTGCTCACCCTGGCTGGAAGCAGACTACCGCAGCCGACAAAACATCGGGAAGCTCGAGCAGCGACTGGCGGATCGACTCACTCACGTCGCCATCGACCGAAACCGCCGCCAGCGCCTGTCCACCCTGGGCGAGGCGCGCCTGGTGGTACTCGGCGATGTTCACTCCGGCTTCGCCCAGAAGGGTGCCCACGCGTCCGATGACGCCGGGAACGTCGTTGTTGGTGAGAATCAGCAGTGTGTCCTTCGGCTGTACATCCACGTGAAACGCCCCAATCCGCGTGAGACGCGGCGCGGTCCCGGGAGGCGAGATTCCCGCCACGGCGATGTCCTGCATCGCGCCGCTCAGTCTCACTTCCACCGCGTAAGGATGCTCCTGAGTCGCCGTCTCGGTTGTCGAGAGATCGATCCCGCGGATCTCCGCCATCGACCGAGCGTTGATGAGATTCAGTCGCTCCTGCTCGACGGTTCCCTCGAGGAGGCCTCGCGCGGCTGACGCCAGGAGCGCGCTCCGAGCAGCGAGGAGGGCCGACCCGCACCGGATATCGAGCCTCTGCACGGCGCGAGTCCCGTGAGTGGCAAGCATGGCCCGGCCGACCGCCGCCGCCCGGCGCACGAGAACGAGCGCCGCCTCGATCTCGGACCACTCGCCGCCGACATCCGCGACATTGATCGAGCGCGAAAGCTCGCCGGTGACGAGCGCATCGCGAACAGCAATACAGACATCGACCGAAACGTTCCGCTGCGCTTCTGTAGTCGATGCACCGATGTGCGGCGTGAGAATGACGTTCGGCATGGAGCGGAGCGGGTGGTCCGCCGCGAGAGGCTCCTTTTCATACGCGTCGATTACCGCGCCGGACAGATGTCCGCTCTGAAGCGCTTCACGAAGCGCGTTCTCGTCCACAATGCCTCCCCGCGCCATGTTCACCAGGATCGACCGCTGCGGGAGTCGAGTAAGCTCGCGCAGGCCGATCATGCCAGTGGTCTCTTCGGTCAGCGGGGTGTGAACCGTCAGAATCGCCGATCGTTCGAGAAGGGAGTCGAGGCTGTCCAGCTGCTGTACGCGCAGCGACTCGAAGCGCGAGGGCGCGACGTATGGATCGTACGCCAATACCT
The DNA here is from genome assembly GCA_035760325.1 of Gemmatimonadaceae bacterium. Classification (GTDB taxonomy): domain Bacteria; phylum Gemmatimonadota; class Gemmatimonadetes; order Gemmatimonadales; family Gemmatimonadaceae; genus UBA4720. Next base: position 2,420 of record DASTTD010000319.1, on the reverse strand, counting down.
CCATTCCAAAAGCCCGCGCACGCGTCGCAACCTCGCCTCCAATGCGGCCGAGACCAAGGATCCCGAGCGTGCGGCCCTTGAGCTCGGAGCCAAGCAGGGAAGATCTGTCCCACCTGCCACCGTGCATCGAGCTGTCCGCACGGGGGATGTGGCGTAGCAAGCCGATCACCGCGCCGAAAAAGAGCTCTGCGACGGCGATGGTGTTCCCCGCGGGTGCGTTGATTACGGCGACACCCAGGGACGTCGCGACATCCAGGGCGATGTTATCGACGCCGACGCCGGCACGACCGACGACCTTGAGCTTCGTCGCCTTCTCGAGCAGCTCCGCCGAGATTCGCGTCGCACTCCGCCCGACGATGGCATCGTAGTCGGCGATCCGCTCCAGCAGATCCTCTTTCGAAAGGGTCGGGACCTCATCGACGCGAAGCCGCGGGTCCGCAGCGAGTAGAGCTACGCCCTCAGCATCGATTTCATCGGTGACGAGTACGTTGTAGGTCACTGGCGGTGAGCTGGTTCGATCGGGAATGGCGGGAGGTGGCAATATCGCCCGCACGAGCAGAGACACACAAGCGAGAGCTGATCGCTCAGCCCGCCATCCAGGCGCGCCAAACCGTTTCGTCGGCACCGATCATGACGTTGTTCCCACTCCGAACCAAGGGTAGCCTGAGAAGAAGCGGCTCTTCGGAAAGTCTGGAGAGCCACCGCTCGTCCGACATTTGCGCGTAGCGAAGCCCGAGCTCGTCGAATCGCCTCGAATCCTTGTCGATAAGCGCGTTGACCCCGAACTTCTGCGCAAACCGGCGCAGCTCACCCAGGGACGCAGGCTTCTCCATCAGGTCGACGAAGTGCGTTTTGATGCGGCGTTCGGAGAAAAAACGCAGCGCCTTACGGGTGTCCGCGCTTTTCCTGATTCCAAAAATCTGTACTTCCAGAGCAGGGCCTGAGTAATGAGTGATTTGTGGCGCGCGAGATAATCTATTCCCCTGCCTGGTGGATTCCCGGCGGACACCTCCAGACTCTGTGGGGAAAGCTGTTCCGCCGGCAGTCACCTGCTCCGACGAGACCCGAGCGGTGGGATACATCTGACGGCGATTTCATCGAGGTTCACCGGCTCAGCGGAAGGGAAACGTCGCCGCGACTGATTCTGCTGCATGGACTGGAAGGCACCGTTCGGTCGCACTACGCGCAAGGCCTTTTGGGTGAGGCCGCCCGGCGTGGATGGGCCGCCGATCTGCTGATTTTCCGCTCCTGTGGTCCGGAGATGAACCGGACAAGGCGCTTCTATCACTCGGGCGAAACGTCGGACCTCGCTTTCGTGCTCGACAAAATCACCGGCGAGTTTCCTGACGCAGCCATCGGCATGGCTGGTGTCTCGCTCGGCGGTAACGTGCTCCTCAGGTTTCTTGGTGAAAGAGGGAGCAGTCTTCCCCGGCGGCTGGCTGGTGCTGCCGCGATCTCGGTGCCGTTCGATCTCGGTCGCTCGAGCAAGCGGATAAATCGAGGCTTTTCGACTCTTTACCAGCGATTCTTTCTGCAGTCACTCAAGCGTAAGGTCCGGCAGAAGGCGGCGCGCTTTCCGGATCTGGTCGCCCCCGACCGCTTCGCCGCCCTTCGCACGCTCGAAGACTTCGACGATGCGATCACGGCTCCATTGCACGGCTATCGCGATGCGGTCGACTACTACACCCGGGCGAGCTCGCTCGCCGTCCTTCCCGAGATTAGGCTCAAAACGCTACTATTGAGCGCGATCGATGACCCGATGCTGCCGCCGGTGGTCCTCGACGAAGTGCGTGAGGCGGCGAGAGCGAATCCGGCGCTGCACATTGAATTCGTCCGGAGGGGTGGCCATGCGGGGTTCGTCTCTGGCTCCGTACCCTGGCGTCCCTTTTATTATGCGGAGTATCGTGTCGGTGAGTTCTTTGCCGAGTGCTTCGAGCAGGCGTCGGCATCGGCGCCAGTCGCGACAAGGAGGAGTCGATGATGCGGTTCGTTGTTCTGAGCGTCGCTTTGCTTGTCGGCACGGCCGGCTGCACCAGCAATCAGATGCCGGCGAGCGCTGCACGGCCACAGCCCACTCCGCCTGATGCTGCGGGAGCGCCGAGCCGTCTCCTGGCGTCGCCGCGGCATGGCGAGTGGGTAATGATTCGCACCGGACCGACCGACAGCCTGCGCAGCTACGTCGTGTATCCGCAGCGCAGCACGAAAGCACCCGTGGTGATCGTGGTGCAGGAGATTTTCGGGCTGACTCCGTGGATCAGGAGCGTCGCCGACCAGCTTGCCGCGGATGGCTACATCGCGATTGCTCCGGACTTCCTGACCATGAGGAACCTGCCCTCGGGTCCCGACAGCGTGGTCCAGCCGCTCGCGGTTGCGGCGACACGCAGCCTCGATATGAGTGATGTGCAGAGACAGATCGACGC
>DASTTD010000318.1:0-2391 GCA_035760325.1 Gemmatimonadaceae bacterium | reverse complement strand
CGCGTCAAGGAACACTGCCCCGAATAAGGCGTATCTAGTAAGTTGTAACTGTCCCCATCAATCACAGCTGAATGTCCAGATCTCCAAAAAGCCTCCTCATTGGCCTCGCCTTCATTCCGGTTCTGGCCGGCGGCTTCGTGTTCCAGCAGCAGAGCACCCAGCAGGGCGCCCGCCTGCTCGACCAGGTCCTCAACATCGTATCGAGCCGGTTCGTCGACACGGTCGACGCTGCCACGCTCTACGAAAAAGCGGCTCGCGGTCTCGTTCGCGAGCTGAACGATCCCTACAGCGTTCTCCTGTCCCCGAAGGAGCTTTCCGCCTTCAACGCCCAGACCAACGGACGCTACGCTGGAATCGGGATGGAGATCGCCGAGACGCAGGGGTTTATCACGGTTCAGACAGTGTTCCCCAATACCCCCGCGGAACGGGGGGGTGTCCAGGAAGGGGACCGAATCAGCTTCGTCGACACCGTGAACGTTCGCGGATGGACTGTTACACAGACGTCCGATGCGCTTAAGGGAAGACCGGGCAGTAAAGTCCTGGTCAAGTTCTCGCGCGTCGGTGTTCCCGAGCTGATCCCGATCGTTTTCACCCGCGCGGTGGTCAGTATCCCGGCCGTTCCCTACGCCATGATGCTCGATGGAAAGGTCGGCTACATCTATCTGCTCCGTTTCAACGAGAGCGCCCGCGACGATCTGGAGGCCTCGATCAGGCGGCTCGGTCGTGAAGGTGCCAAGGGACTGATTCTCGACCTCCGCGGCAATCCGGGCGGAATTCTCGACCAGTCGCTCACGGTCAGCAATCTCTTCCTGCAGAAGGGCCAGCAGATCTCAAGTATTCGCGGCCGTAACGGCGAGAACCAGAGATTCGCGGCGAGCGCCGAGCCCGTGGCGCCGACCATTCCGCTCATCGTTCTTACCGACGGCAGAAGCGCATCCGCGTCAGAGATCGTGGCCGGCGCGCTACAGGATCACGACCGCGCGCTGATCATGGGTACGACTTCATTCGGCAAGGGTCTGGTCCAGTCCGTGTTCCCGCTCGAGGGCGGCTATGCCCTCAAGATGACCACCGCGAAGTGGTATACGCCGAGTGGCCGCTCCATTCAAAAAGAGCGCAAGCTTCTGCCCAGCGGCGAGTTCGTTGAAGTAATGCCTGATTCGCTCGAAACCGATTCGGTGAAACGCTCCCGTCCGAAATTCAGGTCGGATGCGGGTCGGATCGTTTACGGCGGCGGCGCCATAACGCCAGACATCATCGTTCGTCCCGACACACTGACGACTGCCGAGCAGAAGATCTTCAATGCGTTCGCGCCGAAGACGGCCGATGTCAGAGCCACGCTCATGGATTACGCGTTGGAGCTGAAGAAGACGGTGCGACCCGGCTTCGTGGTGCCGGCGGCGTGGCGCGATGAATTCTATCGCCGCCTGGACGCGAAGGGCGTGACGGTCGAGAAGGCGCAGTACGACGCGGCCAGTCCGGAAATCGACCGATTGCTTGGGAACACCGTCTCGCGTCTGGCGTTCGGAGATTCCACCGCGCGCCGCCGCAGCATCCCCGACGATCTGCAGCTGTCACGCGCCCTGGAGGCGCTCAGGCAGAGCCAGTCACAGCAGGATCTTTTCGTCTACGCGCAGCAGCAGCAGACAGTCGCGGACGCGGCACGGAAGAAGTAGCCGCCTCGCTCCGGGAATTACCGACTCGAACAGGCCCTGCTCTCGCGAGAGCAGGGCCTGTTCCGTTAATATCCCCTGCTCTCCAAGGGGGTTTAATGACGGGTCTGATCGTGCTGGGCGTCATCGTCGTGCTCGGGGTTCTGCTGGCAACCAAATCCTTCAAGGTCATCGGTCAGGCCGAGGTGATGGTCATCGAGCGGCTGGGACGATTTCATCGCCTCGCGAGATCCGGCTTGAACGTGTTGATCCCGTTCATAGAGCTTCCGCGCACGATCGACGTCCGCTATTTCGAGAGCGATGTCGCCGGTCTCAAGCGCGTCACTTCCGGTCATACGGCGCGCATCGACCTGCGTGAGCAGGTACTCAACTTTCCGAGCCAGCCCGTAATCACGAAGGACAACGTGACGATCGACATCGATGCGGTCATCTACTACCGCGTCGCCGATCCGCAGAAGGCGACGTACTCCGTTCAGAACCTCCCCTACGCCCTCGAGACGCTGACGCGCACCACGCTCCGCAACATTGTCGGTGAGATGGAGCTCGACTCCACCCTCGGCAGCCGCGACATCATCAACCAGCGCATGCGCGAGGTGATCGAGGAAGCATCCATTGGATGGGGCGTCGACGTCACGCGCGTCGAGCTGCAGTCGATCGAGCCGCCTCGTGACATTCAGCAGTCGATGGAGCTGCAGATGCGCGCCGAACGTGAGCGGCGCGC
>DASTTD010000317.1:0-5989 GCA_035760325.1 Gemmatimonadaceae bacterium | reverse complement strand
ACCCAGCCGTCACCGCCGTTGTTGCCCGGTCCGGCAAAGACCGTAACGCCCGGATACAGCCGGTCTCCGAATCGTCCGATGATCTGTCTGGCCGCGGCCTTCCCCGCGCGCTGCATCAACGTCCGGGAGGGAGCACCGCCTTGAATCGCTGCCTGATCGCGCGCCGCCGACTCGCCGGCGCTGACCACCCTGACGGGCATTCGCTGAGGAGTTGGAGTCTAAGCCCGGTGGGCGCAGTTCCAGGGGTAATCGCGTTCGAATGCGGTGTCGAAGTCGAATACGCCGACGAATTCATCGCGGGTGTCCTGCGCCTGGCTGAGCAGGAATCCGAGGTCCACCAGGGTGAAGACGATGTCGCCGATGTCGGCGGTCGCTGAAATGCCCCAGTGCTCGAGCACCACGCGCGCCATCAGACCATAGCGATCGAGAGCGAGATCCCGGCACGCATGCGCCAGCTCCGTCCCGCTGATGTGGCGCCTGGCGGAAAGCTGCGCCTGACACATCTCGAGCGCGGACAGCACGAACAGGTACGCCTGCTCGTCGAAGCGCGGCTCGCGGATCCGAATGCGATCCATGATGCCTTCACGAAATGCGAGCTCTGCCATCGCTACCTGTTGTTCGCCATTGTGGGAAAGGATTTGTAGAGCGGAAAACGATTCGTCAAGTCGAGTACTTCCTCCTTGACTGATTCCGCCGCTCCCGAGTCACCGGCGCCGGTAAGCACCCTGTCGATCAGTCCGGCGATCTTCTTCATCTCGCGCTCCCCCATGCCGCGGGTGGTCACAGCAGGCGTTCCGATGCGGATCCCGCTGGTGACGAACGGTGACTGCGTCTCCTTCGGCACCGTGTTCTTGTTCACCGTGATCCCGGCCGCGTCCAGTGCCTTCTCCGCCACTTTCCCGGTCACATCCTTGTTGCGGAGATCCACGAGCATCAGGTGAGTGTCGGTTCCGCCTGAGACGATGTCGAACCCTCGCTCGGCAAGGCCCGCGGCCAGAGCCTGTGCATTGCGAACGACCTGGCCACAGTACTCGCGGAACGAGGGATCGAGCGCCTCCTTGAACGCGACGGCCTTCGCCGCGATCACGTGCTCGAGCGGTCCGCCCTGGGTCCCGGGAAACACTGCCTTGTCGATTGCCTTGGCGTGCTCTTCCTTGCACAGAATCAGCCCGCCCCGCGGACCGCGGAGAGTCTTGTGCGTCGTGCTGGTGACGGCATCGGCGAGGACAATGGGCGACGGATGAAGCCCGGTCGCGACGAGACCCGCGAAGTGCGCCATATCGACCACGAATTTCGCGCCGATCTCCCGGGCCACTTCCGCGAACGGCTCGAAGTCGATTATTCGCGCGTACGCGCTCGCGCCCGCGACTATCAACCTGGGCTTTCGGTCGCGCGCGATGCGCTGCATCGCCGCGTAGTCTATCCGTCCGTCGTCACCAACTCCGTAGTGGATCGCGTTGTAGAGCAGACCGGAGAAGTTCACCGGCGATCCGTGTGTGAGGTGGCCGCCCTGTGACAGGTCCAGACCCAGAACGGTGTCGCCGGGCTTGAGGAAGGCCAGATAGACGGCAGCGTTCGCCTGCGCGCCCGAGTGAGGCTGGACGTTGGCGTGGTCCGCGGAGAACAGCTTCTTCACCCGATCGATCGCGCACTGCTCGGCCATGTCGACGAATTCACAGCCGCCGTAATAGCGTTTCCCCGGAAGTCCCTCCGCATACTTGTTCGTCAGCGGAGTTCCCATCGCTTCCATCACCGCCGGAGAGACGAAATTCTCGCTCGCGATCAGCTCGAGCCCGCTCTGCTGCCGGTGGACCTCGCTGTCGATGATTCCCGCGATCTCGGGATCGGACTCCCCGAGCGTTCCGAGCGGCATTACGCTCCGGGCGGCTGATCTCTTCGAGATGGTGTGGCTCTCCATTTATTTTTTCCCGGGGTCGATTTTGTTCACTCGGCGTTCGTGGCGCCCACCCTCGAATCTAGCGTCGAGCCAGGCCTTCATCGTCGCGACGCCTTCTTCGTTCGACATGTAGCGCGCGGGCAGCACCAGAACGTTCGAGTCATTGTGCCGCCGCGACATCTCACCGATCTCCGGCTGCCAGGCGAGCGCGGCCCGGACTCCTCGATATCTGTTGGCGACGATGTCCATCCCTACGCCGCTGCCGCAAAGCAGAATGCCCCGCTTCGCTCCACCGTCAGCGACCTCTTTCGCCAGCTGGTGCGCATAGTCCGGGTAGTCATCCGGCGTCGTATCGTCCGGCGAGCCGAGATCCCGCGGCTCGTAACCGAGCTTTTTGAGCTCGTCGACCAGCTGTTGCTTCATCTGGAAGCCGGCGTGATCGGAAGCGATCGGTATCATCTCACTCACTGGTCCCGTCCTGGAATCGGAGTTGCCACATCATCGTGCCGCAGCCAGCCGCTGCTCGGCAACGCGATCTGCCGCTTCGTAGGTCGGGATCCTGTACGCCTCCGCAATCTCGAATACGCGCAGCACGGTATCATAGATGTCGTCCGCCTTGTCCAGCGCGCGCTGCGAATCCCAGCCTTCGACTTCACCGTAAACGTTTATAACCCCACCGGCGTTGGCAACGTAATCCGGAGCGTAAAGTATGCCTCGGGCCTCGAGGGCATCGCCGTGACGCTCCTCCAGCAGCTGATTGTTGGCGCCACCGGCGACTACCTTCACCTTGAGCAGGGGGATCGTCTCGTCATTTATGATCCCGCCCAGCGCGCAAGGCGAGAATATGTCGGCGTCAGCCGTGTAGATCGCGTCGCTCTCGACGACTGTCGCGCCCGTGGCCTGGGCTACACGCGCCGCCTTCGCTGGATCGATGTCCGCGACGACGAGACGCGCTCCGGCTTCGCGGAGCTCCCCCGCCAGGTATCGCCCGACGTTACCGCAGCCCTGGATCGCGATCGTTTTTCCCTCCAGACTGTCGGATCCCCAGCGCCTGTTGGCCGACGCCTGGACGGCGCGAAAAACTCCGTGAGCGGTGACCGGCGATGGATCTCCCGATTTTCCGGCCAGCCCGGCCACGTGGCCGGTCTCCATGTGCACATAGTCCATGTCCTTCGTCGATGTGCCGACGTCTTCCGCGGTGATGTAACGCCCGCCGAGGGTCTCCACGAAGCGGCCGTGGGCGCGGAAGATCCCCTCACGGTCCTTTGTCTTGTTGTCGCCGATGATGATCGACTTCCCGCCGCCCAGGCTGAGGCCGGCCACGGCGTTCTTGTACGTCATTCCCCGCGACAGCCGCAGCGCGTCGACGATCGCCTCCTCGTCGGTGGCGTAAGTCCAGAAGCGCGTGCCTCCCAGAGCTGGTCCGAGCCGGGTGCTGTGGACCGCGATGATCCCGCGGTAACCGCACGACGGATCGCTGCAGAGAACGATCTCCTCGTGTCCCATCTCGGCCAGCATGTCGAAAACTTTCATCGAGTTCTTTCGGGGTCGGGTTCAGGAATGCCCATAGAGCGCGCGCGCGATCACGATTCGCTGTATCTCGGACGTGCCTTCATAAATTTCGGTGACTTTCGCATCGCGGAACAGCCGCTCGACCGGGTAGTCTTTCACGTAGCCGTATCCGCCGAAGATCTGCACCGCCTGCGTCGTCACCCACATCGCCGTCTCGCTCGCCATCAGCTTCGCCATCGAGCTGAATTGCCGCACGCTCGCGCCGCGATCTTTCGCCGCCGCGGCGGCGTGCAGTAATGCCCGCGACGCCGCGACGCGGGTTGCCATGTCGGCGAGCTTGAACTGAATCGCCTCGAATTCCTTGATGGCCTGGCCGAATTGCCTCCGCTCGCCGGCGTAGGTCACCGAGTGCTCCAGAGCGGCGCGCGCAATGCCGATCGCCTGCGCGGCGATGCCCAGCCTCCCGTTGTCGAGCGACTGCATTGCGTACACGAAGCCCTGGGTCGGATCGCCAAGCAGATTGGCGGCGGGGACACGGAGGTCGTCGAACGTCAGCTGCACCGTCGGCGACGCACGCAGGCCCATCTTGTCTTCCTTCTTTCCGACGCTGAAGCCGGGAAGGTCCGGCGTCACGATGAAAGCGCCGATGCCGCGGCCGCCGCGACGGGCAGTCGTCGTGTCGGTCCTGGCCATCGTGAGGATGACGCCCGCGGTATTGCCGTTCGTCACCCAGCTCTTCGTTCCGTTGAGCACCCTCGTGTCGCCGTCCCTGACGGCCTGAGTCGACAGCGCCGACGCGTCCGAACCGGCGTCAGGCTCGGACAGCGCGAATGCTCCCAGCAGCTCGCCGCGCGCCATTGGCGGGAGCAATCGGTTCTTCTGCTCGTCGTTCCCGTAGCGAAGGATCATCTGGGTCGGCAGCGAGTTGTGGACGCTCATCATCACGGCGACCGACGCGTCGGCGGCGGCGATCTCTTCGAGCGCGATGAGGTAGGTCCCGGTGTCCACGCCCAGTCCTTCATACTGCTCGGGGAGCAGCATCCCGAGAAATCCGAGCTCGCCCAGCTTCGTTACGAGCGACGGCTCGAAGAAAGCGCTCTCGTCCCACGCCGCGGTGTGCGGCGCGATCTCCGCCAGAGCGAACTCGCGCGCGAGCTTCTGTACCGCCGACTGCTCCTCGGTGAGGGGATGGAGGGCCCAGGACACGCCGCGACTACTTATATGTATAGAAGCCGCGGCCGGTCTTGCGACCCAGCCAGCCGGCGGCGACGTACTTCCGGAGCAGCGGACACGGCCGGTACTTGGGGTCGCCCAGCCCACTCTGGAGAACTTCCAGGATTGCGAGGCAGGTATCGAGGCCGATCAGATCGGCGAGAGCAAGCGGCCCCATCGGATGGTTCATGCCCAGGGTCATGACCTGATCGATCGCCTCGGGCTCTCCGACTCCTTCCATCACGCAGTAAACGGCTTCGTTGATCATCGGCATCAACACGCGATTCGAAACGAATCCGGGATAGTCGTTGACTTCGACCGGCGTCTTTCCCAGCGCCTTGCTCACATCCGATACGCGCTTGGTGGTTTCATCCGATGTGGCGAGCCCGCGGATGATCTCCACGAGCTTCATGACGGGCACCGGATTCATGAAGTGCATGCCCACTACCTTTTCGGGGCGGGTGGTGCGACGCGCGATTTCCGTGATGGAAATGGAGCTGGTATTCGACGCGAGTATCGCGTCGGGCTTCGTAAGTCGGTCCAGATCGGTGAAGATCTTGAACTTGAGCGCCGGATCCTCGCTCGCCGCCTCGACGACCAGTGTCGACGCGGAGACCGCTCCGAGGTCCTGGTCCACGCCGATGCGTGAGAGTACTTTTGCCGGCTCGTCCGCCGCAATCGCCCCGCGCTTGACCTGACGATCCAGGTTTTTTTCGATCGTCGAGCGCCCCTTGTCGAGCGCCTCCTGGGAGATGTCGATCATCGTCACCGGATAGCCCGACATCGCGAAGGTGTGCGCGATGCCGTTGCCCATCTGTCCGGCGCCCACAACCGCTATGCGGTCGGTCATGCGTTCGGCTCCATTCGGCGCAGGTGGCGCCAATGCAGATAAAAGAGGACGAGAAACATCATCGCAACTGATGCGAGCCCCGACTCCGGACCCCATTGGCCGCCTGTCAACCAGTCCGGTCCGGCGTCGACCGTCTTGTAATCCGGTGTGGGCATCCCCAGGCCGCTTACCGGAGTGTGCAACAGCCCCGCCATCACCCAGTTCCACGCAAAATGCGCCGCACCCGCCGCGTAGAGACTTCCGGTCGCGAGGAAAAGAGCTCCCAGAAAGAAGCCGGCAACAGTTACGCTGAGGATCGATTGCGCGTTCGCGCCCGGATTCGCGGCATGCAGCAGACCGAATACGACGCTGGTGACGATCAGCGCCAGCTTCCAGCCCGCCATTCTCCGCAACACGGAAAAGGCGTAGCCGCGGATGAAAAGCTCCTCGAAGAACGCGGCGGGCAGCAACACTGCCGTCGCGCGACCCGCAGTGCCCCACCAGCTCCCGTCCGGCGCGGTGACGATTTGCAGTTGTTG
>DASTTD010000316.1:0-2159 GCA_035760325.1 Gemmatimonadaceae bacterium | reverse complement strand
ATTCGTCGCCGGGCTGGTCGCGGTGACGATCACGCTTTTCCTCTCGCTGATGACGGCGCGGAACGCCGCCGTATTCCGTGACATCGCGCAGTACGCCGCCGCGCAGGGCGATCTTGCCGAGCGGGTAATCGTTCACGCCGCACAGACGGGCGAGCCGCTTTTCGCGTCGAACACTGACGCCTTCGGCCCTCCGCTAGCCCCCAACGTCGCCGAGCGGCTCAATGCCGTGCCCGGGTATGTGATCGTCGTCGACACGCTCGGCAGGTCGCTGTACAGGTCACCGGCCGTGATGCGACTGCGGCCGGAGGACATGACCACGCTCCAGGAGCAGCTCGGAGAGCTGCCCCGCTCCGGTGAGGCCCTGATCTTCGAGCTCGAGTCGCTGCAGGAAAAGCTGCTCTTCGTCTCGCGCTCCATCACGGGCACGCCGGCGGGGATCAGCCGGATTGCGTCGGGTGCGGTGGCGACGCGCGCTACGACCGTGCCCAGCGAATACCTGTTCAATGCGCTGATCATCGCGCCGCTCGTGATACTCGTCGCCGGGTCGGCGGCGTTCGTCTACTTCGGCCGCACGCAGCGGCAGCTGGCGCAGATCACCGCCGAAGTGGCGGCAATCACCGACGGTCGGAGTCTGCACCGCCGGCTCGCGCTCAGCGAGGAAAGCACGGACTTTACCGATCTCGTCTCCACGCTCAACGCGATGATCGGTCGGCTCGAGACCTCGTTCGGCGCGCTCCGCCGCTTCACCGCGGACGCGAGCCATGAGCTGAAGACTCCGCTCGCCGTCCTCCGGGCGGATGTCGAGCGGGCGATGATGACGGTGAATCAGACGGAGAGAATGGTTGCGCTGGAAGAATCCCTTCAGGAGGTCCGCCGGATGACGGATCTGGTGGAGAGCCTTCTGACCCTGGCCCGCGCGGATGAAGGGCGGTTCGACATCCATAGAGAGCCCGTCGAGCTGCAGCCGCTCGTGCAGGAAGTCTACGAGACGGCGCTCATCCTCGGCGAAGCGCAGGGCGTGACGGTGAATCTTCCATTTACGGCGGACGTGGTCGTTCTGGCCGACCGCACGCGCCTCAGGCAGCTGTTCCTCAACCTCGTGACGAACGCCATCAAGTACACGCCCGCCGGCGGCAAAGTGGAGCTGGGCGTGGGCCGCCACCCGGACAACGTGACGTTCGCCGTCCGTGACACTGGGATCGGAATCGCGGCAGCCGACGTGCCGCACATCTTCGAGCGGTTCTGGCGGGCGGACCGCGTCCGCTCGCGGATGTCCGAGCGCGGAGGGTTCGGTCTTGGACTCGCCATCAGCCAGTGGATAGCGCAGGCGCACGGCGGGACGCTCACGGCATCGTCGCGGCTTGGGAGAGGGAGCTTATTCACGGTTACGCTCCCGCTGCCGGCGGAGATACAACGCTCGTGACAGGCGGTTAGATACTTAGCGTTGCTTTTTGAGTTTTGAGTTGACCGTTTTTGCGTTGTCCGTTGTCGAGTGCCAGCCGCGTTACGAGCAGTAACGCAACAACACACGACTCAACAACGGTCAACTCAAAACTCAAAAAGCAACCGTCGACGTTGAGAGGGCTTGAGCATCGACGTTGAGAGGGCGTAATGCTTCTCTAATGCCTCCGTTAAGCATCCCTCATCCGATCCTAACGCGCACGCTATTCCACTCAGGGTATGCATCGAAAAGGTTGAATCCACCTTCGTGGAGGATGCATGCTCGCTCGATTACTGGAATCGCGGGGAGAGCCCGACCGGTCGGTGTGGGGCGCGGTGGTTAGCACGCTGGTCCATACGGCCGCGATAGGCGCTGCCGTTTTCGCGACGGCGCAGGGGCGCGTCGAGCCGCCTGTTCCTGCGGAAATCATCAGATGGGTCAATCCCGCGGCTCCTTCCGCTCCCGCGCCTCGTTCAGCGCCGCCCGCCCGGCCACGCAAGGCCGTTCCGATCCCGCGACCGGTGGATGTGCCCAATCGCATCGAGGTAGTCACAACGCCCGTGGACCCGGCCATGGGGGTTCCGGCGGCCAGTCCGCCGGCTCATGGAGATTCGGAAGGCGAAACATCGTCCAGTTCGTCATCGGCCGGCGCTGCCGTAGATCCATCGCAACCTTTTTCAGCCGAACACGTGGAGAGGCAGGCGTACCTCGCTGAGGG
>DASTTD010000315.1:0-3140 GCA_035760325.1 Gemmatimonadaceae bacterium | reverse complement strand
GGCATTGACCAGTAATCGCGCGGCCGCCGTCGGCTCGCCGTCGAGCGTGACCTGCATCGTGTACTGTCCAGTGACGTTGAGCGGCAGGTCGACGACGGCGATGATCGGAAGGTCGACTTCGAACAGTGGATTCGGAGCCGGAGCCACGCTCATCTCACCGGACGACGACCACAGCTCCTCCTCGAGGGGGCTCAGCCACCTGAAAGTGAGCTTGTGCGAGCCGATGTCGTCCGAGCTCGCCTTGAGCCTCACGACGAAGTGCGTGCGCGGATGAATCGTGGGCAAGCCCGCCACCTGCACCGCGTCGAACACGCCGAGGATGTTGAGCTTCCCCTCCTGGGACAGATTGGCGGCGTCGGCGAAAACGGCGAAGGAGATGTGCACGTGGAGAAAGTAGCCGCCGCGCGCCGGTGACGGCTAGCTTTCGGCGATGACACATACCGTGGTACAAGTTCGCCCCGCATTCGGCGTCACCGACCTCCTGCTGTTCACGATGGCGGTTATCTGGGCGATCAATTTCAGCGTCGTCAAATACGCCACCGGGTCGTTCAGTCCAACGGCGTTCACGGGATTGCGCGTGACCCTGGCCGCTCTCTTTCTGATCGGTGTCGCTTTCACGGGCGTCCGCCCGCGCCTCACCCGCAAGGACATCCTGCTGCTCCTTCTCCTCGGAGTGCTGGGTAACGGCTTATACCAGCTTTTTTTCGTTCACGGAGTAGCGCGGACCCGCGCGGGCAACGCGGCTCTCATCGTCGGCTCGGCACCCGCCCTCATTGCACTGTTCGCGAGACTGCGCGGATTGGAGCGGTTGAGAGGCATGACCCTCGCGGGAATCGGCCTGTCGATCGTGGGAATAGCGCTCGTGATCGCGGGAAGCGCAAAGGCACGCGACGGCGAAACGACGCTGCTCGGATCGCTTCTTGTTTTTGGTGGAGTACTCTCCTGGACGGTATACACTGTCTTCCTCCAGCCCTACACCAAAAGGATCAATGTCGGACAGCTCGCGGCGATCACGATGGTCGGCGGCGCGGTGCCGCTTCTGGCCGTGTCCGCGCCCGCGCTGATCGCGACTGACTGGGCCGCGGTGAGCCGGGGCGCCTGGGCGGCGTTGTTTTATGCCAGCATAATTTCGATGGGCGTCGCGTATATGCTCTGGTATCGCGGGCTGAGGCTGCTGGGCCCGACTCGTACCGCGATTTACTCGAATCTGCAGCCGATGATTGCGCTGCTCGTGGCGTGGGCGTTTCTGAGCGAGACCCCAACCGTGTTTCAGGCAATCGGCGCAGCGACGATCGTGGCCGGCGTCTTCCTGACCAGAACATGAGGCTGGTCCTGTTCGATATCGACGGAACGCTGCTCAACAGCGAAGGGCTCGGCCGCGCGTCGATGCAGCGCGCCCTGACCGAGGTCTTCGGGTCACCGGGCGACGAGTCGTACCGGTACGACGGAAAGACGGACAAGCAGATAGTGCGCGACGTCATGCGACTCGCGGGTCACACCGACGAGCACATCGACGCACGCATGACGACACTGATCGACCGCTATCTGGGTGGGCTCAAGGAGGGAATCGAGAGCAGGAAGTTCCGGGTGCGTCCGCTGGACGGCGTGGTCGAGATTCTGGATGCGCTCGAGGCAAGGATGGACGTCGTACTCGGACTACTCACCGGCAACGTCGAAGCAGGAGCGCGCGCCAAGCTCGGCGCCGCTGGAATAAATCCCGACCGGTTTCGCGTGAACGCGTTCGGCTCCGACCACGAGCACCGCCCCAGGCTACCCGCCATCGCCCAGCGCCGGTTTGGAGAGACACTCGGCCACGAGGTCGCCGGGGACAAGGTCGTCGTGATCGGGGATACGCCCGCCGACATCGAGTGCGGGCGGGAGCTTGGCGCGCGCGCGATTGGCGTGGCCAGCGGCCATTACTCGGTGGCGGAGCTGGAGAAGCACGAGCCTTATGCCGTGTTCGAGTCGCTGAGAGATACGAGAAAGGTCCTCGATGCGATCGTCAATGTTTGAAGTCGAGCTCAAGGCGGTGGTGGATGATCTCGACCTGAGACGGCAGCGAATGGATGCCGCTGGCGCCGAGCTCACCTTCGAGGGGCGGCTGTCCGACAAGCGCTACGATCTGCCATCGCGCGCGCTGGCGCAGCGCGACGAGGTGCTGCGCGTGAGGCGCTACGAGACGACTGATTCCGTCCAGGCCCACGTCGATTGGAAGGGACCGACTGATTCGGCCGGCGCTTACAAGGTGCGTGAGGAAATCTCGACCGTCGTCGCGGACTTCAAGGGCTTGTCCTCGATTCTGGAGAAGCTCGGGTACGTGGTGACGCGCGAGATCGACCGTCGCGTGGTGCAGTATCGATGCGGCGCGGCAACGGTTCGCTTCGAAGTCTATCCGAGGATGGACGTTCTGGTGGAGGTCGAAGGCGAGCCGCCCGTGATCGAGGACGCGATCGCCGCGCTGGGAATGCTGCGTGGGGAATTCACCACCGAGCGCCTCGCTGTTTTCGTCGACCGGTTCGAGCGCCGGACGGGAGTGCGGGCGGCGATCAGCGATCGCGAGCTCGTCGGGGATTATGCCCTCCGAGAGGCCGAGGGGTCATCCGGGTTAGGCTAACTGAGAACGACACAGATAAGAGGGAACAGAGGCACAGCCGCGAGTTGCGAGAATCAGCTCACTCTCGCAACTCATACCTATGCTTCTGTTCCCTCTCATCTGTGTCGTTCTACCTTTGCGATTTGTCCACGGAGCTCGTGCCGGCCCGGTCAAGATCTTTCGCGATTGCTTCCCCCCGTTATCCAGATAGTTTTACTCGGCAATGGATTCTCGACTTTCGCGACAGAGCTGTCTTCTGCTCCTGTCGCTGGTGGGTACTGCTGCCCCCACCCCCCTGGCCGCCCAGGATAACCACGCAAAACGTCTTTCCAGCATCGTCGGCGTCGCCGTCGAGGAGTACGCCAAGGCCTTTGACGACCGCGGGCGGCTCATCGCGCCGCTCGAGTACGAGGAGACGACCAGCTTTCTGGGCGACGCGCGCCAGGTTGCGGGACGCCTTACGGGGTATGACGCGCCCAGGACCAGGGCAGTCCTCGACACAATGATCTCGGCCGTGGCGGCGAAGGTGCCGCCCGCCCAGATCCGG
>DASTTD010000314.1:0-2103 GCA_035760325.1 Gemmatimonadaceae bacterium | reverse complement strand
CCGGCTCCGAATCCACTGTTCGAAGTCGACCTTCCGATCATCGCCGTCGTCGACCTGCCGCTCAACGTCACTGGACAGTACACGATGCAGGTCACGCTCGACGGCGAGCCGACGGCGGCCGCGCGATTACTGGTCAATGCCGCCAGTCAAACGATGATGCCGCAGCCGGCGAGCGGGATAGTCAGTTGATCTAGCTGACCGGTGGGCTTCAAGAAGAAAACTGCAACTTAGTAGTTCTCTCCCTAACTAAGAATCCGTCGCGCGAAGCGGAAACGCTGGACGAGCAGGTTGGTGTACTCATCCCCGTTGCTCAGATCATCGATGGCGTAGCCTCCTCGGCCGAGCGCGAGATGAACGACGCGTGTGCCGCCCATCGAGATCGCGACGTGCGTGATCTTCCCCGACGGCTCGTCCGAGAAGAACAACAGGTCGCCCGGACGTGCGTCGCCGATTGCCTCGACCGGCTCCCCGGTCGCCGCCTGCTGCCACGCATCACGCGGGACGTGCACTCCGTGCAGGTGAAACGAGCTGTGAACGAGCCCTGAGCAGTCGCAACCCCACGGCGTGACGCCGCCCCACTCATACGACGTTCCCTCGAAGAAGGTCGTCGCGGACGCGATGATGGAGTCGGCGGAGGGAGGAAAGCTGTGCCGCCGCTCGTCGAGAGTCATCGCCAGTCCGCCGAAGCGCTCCTGCCCTTCCGTGATGAGCGCGCCGAGCGGAAGCTTCCGGGTCGCGCCCTGCACATCGCGGACGGTGCAGCCGAGAGAAAGCGGCCGAGGATCGTCCCAGCCGGTGCTGGCGGGAGGTGGGACGGGCTCGGGAATAGTGACGACGTAGCCCTGGTGAACCCATCCATCGTAGCCGTCGGCGCTTTTGACGTGGAGCCACAACCCCCTCCTCTCGATGACCTGGGCGACGTGGCCGTGCAGAAGCTGTGATACCTGGGTTGTCTTGACGTCGGGCTCGCACAGCATTGGCGCGATGGCCGCGATCGCCGTTACGCTCTCGGTCAATCGTTCGGCCAATCCGCTTTCGGTCGGGCGGGAGTCAGCGGAGGCTCCGGCGATTTCTTGACGCACTCCTTGCAGAGGGTCACTCCTCGAAAATTGCAGATGATGCAGATGAACGTTCCGCAGTTGGCGCACGGGTAGCCTTCGGACGCGCGCTCCTCGTTTCCGCAGGCGCGGCAGCGCATCGAGTCTCTCTCACGCAGGTCCTTTTTAGCCATCAGGTGCACCCAGCCGGGAAGGCAGTGATCAGTTCGTCAAGTTGACGAGCAAATCTTGCACTTAGAAACGCCAGTTGCGGAAGAAGTCGAAGCCCAGCTGTGATGGAGTCTGCTGGAAGCTTGCCGTCGGCGTCCTGCTGCAACGCGCATCGCTCGACCCGGGCTCGACACCCGCCTGCGCGCTGTACACCGAGCTGATCCGGTACTCGAGCTGAAGGCCGAGGTTTTCCTTGAAGTTCGCGCTGTTCACGAAGCAGAGTCCGGTGCTCAGGCCGAGGAACCAGCGCGGTCCGATCTGCTTTCCAAGCACGGCGCGAGTATTGAGCAGGCTGACCAGATACGGATCGCTTGCGCGCTGCGCATCGGAGCCCGGCCCCGCCGTTTGGAGCTCGAATATGTCGAGCACGTTCTTGGGGATCGCGCTCGTGAACAGGTTCCCGGCATAGCGAAGGCCGAGGCGCGTGATCTGATCGGTCGAGGTGTTCTCGAGCCCGATCGCCGGCTCACCGGTGACGAGATAGCTGAGCAGATCGCTCTGCGACAGCGGCAGGTTGTCGGGGTTGTCCAGCGCCAGCTCCGGCCGCGCCAGCGTTCCCCCGATGGTGACCCTCACTCTCACGTCCCGCCCGTTCGCGCTCTGACGCGGCTGGCGCACGGTGTGTATGGCGCGAATGTCGAGTGATGGATTCAGATCCGGCGTTCCGAGGAACAACAGCGTTCCGCTCTCGACCTCGAAGGTCGGCTGCACGAACGGATCGACGAGGTTGAGCCGGTAGGTGCCCCGGTCGGCGCTGAGTGTTCCCTCGAGCGCGAGGCGCGGTGGATCGGCGAGCCGCGCGCCCGGCTCGAGCGTGACGTTGAGTGAGCCGCCC
>DASTTD010000313.1:0-4531 GCA_035760325.1 Gemmatimonadaceae bacterium | reverse complement strand
AGTTCCACCTGACCGGTGATTGTCCTGAAGTTCGGATAACGGAAGCCGTCCACGCGGAAGTTGAAGTCACCGCCAGCGGTAACATCGGGATCGAACCCGCTGTAGTCGGTCCAGGTGTACAGGTTGCGGCCGATGAGCGCGATCTTGACGCCGCTCGCGAACCGGTTGAGTCCCGCAACTCGCAGGACGTTTCCGCCCACCGTGTAGGAGACTGAAAGCTCTCTCAGCTTGACGTAGGAGGCATCCTCCACGAAAAAGTCGCTGGCCACCAGACCGTTGTACAGGCTCCCGGTGAACACCGTTGCCGGCACTTTCTCGGCATCCGGAACGCCAGCCTGGTCGGCGTCTCCGGCGCGCCAGTCCTGCATCATCCACTGCTTCGTGAAGTTGTAGACCTGTCCGCCCTTCTGACCGTCCAGCAGGGCATACACCGAGAAATTGTTGAAGCGGATGTTGTTCGCGAAGCCCCAGCTGAAATCGGGATTCACGTCTCCGATCACATGCTGATCGTTTCCGGCCGCGTCGATAAACCTGATGAGCGACCCGGGGTTGGTGGTCCGGATGAGATAACCGAGGCGGTTAACCGTGTAATCCGACTCCACGGCGTTCGCGAAAGCCGGATTCTGCCTGAGCTCGGCGAAGCTGCGAACCCACCGTGAGCCGAACATGATACCCAGCGGCTCGCCCTCCCTGTAATAAAACATGTCCTGACCCTGACCAAGTCCGGAGACGCGGAAGGGCGCACGGCCAAGCCGATCGATCTTCTGTTTGGTGTGGTCACCCGTCAGCGTGAAGCTGTAGTTGAAGTTCGGGCGGTTGACCACATCCGTCTGGAGACTCATTTCCGTGGTTCTGGCTGAAATGTCAGCCGCGTTCTGTACCTGCTGCCTGAAGCCGCCAGTCTGAGCGACGGAGAGGGGAACAGCCAGGAAGGCGCCCTCGGTCACACGATTGGCCTGGACCAGCTCCAGGTTGAACCGGTTCAGGAACGTCGCGTTGATTCCGAACTCGTCCTCGGTTGCGATCGCCGGCCTCAGGTCCCTGTTGCCTACCTGATTCTTGCTGATCGACCCACCGCTCGTGCTGTAAGTCTCGTACTGATCGGCGAAGGAGGGACGCAGTCCCGCCGTCCCGCGCCCAGCGCGCAGCTTGAGCTCCTGGATGCCGGGGATGTTGAAATCCTCGCTGACACGCCATGCACCTGAGACCCGGTAAAAGTTCTTCCACCGGTTATTCGAGCCGAACAGCGAGGAACCGTCCCGACGCCACATCGCGTCGATGATGTAGCGGTCCTTGATGTCGAGCGTCTCGGACGCGAGATAGTTGATGTTTTTCTCGAGCTGATCCGCCGAGGTGATGGAGAACTGCGCCGGGTCTGCCGCGTCGAACTCCGGGACATCCAGAACGTTCAGCTTGCTGCCGGTTGCGTCGAAGAGACTGAAGTTCAACTGCTCGTAGATGGTCGCGACGCGAGTGGTCGAGTTGACCATGTCGAAGAATCTGCCGATCGCGGTGGCGGCGATCTGACCATTCATCCCGTTGTTGACGAAGTTGCGGCGGCGAAGCGATCCACTGCCCGGCGTCCCGCCCACACTCAGGAAACCCTTCGGGTTATAGGTATTTTCGCGGTTGTTCAGCCGGTCTGTGCCATAATTGGCGTCAAAGTTGAGCCAGCTGAAAGGACGATAACGACCTGAAACCGATCCCAGGAAGCGGTCACGGTTCACCGCATACTCCTCGTAGGCGAGCTCGTAGAGCGGGTTACCGCGCGCGCTCGGGTCGAATGGCAGCTGCCGCCAGTAGAGAGTCGTGTCCCTTCCCGTCGGCTCGAACCACGGCGTCGCGAGATTCATGTTGGGCGGCGCCTGCATCATCGCGAAGAACGCCGGGGCGCCACCGAAGTTCGAGGTCGGCACATCGTTCTTCACCGTCGCGTAGGTCATGCTGAGTGACAGATCAAGCTTGTCGCCCAGTGCCTGGTCGACGTTCACGCGCGCGTTCTGCCGGTACTGGCCCTTGCGAAGGGGCAGCACGCCGGTGTTGTGGTCGCTCGTGAAGGATGACCCGAAGTTGGTGTTGCCGCGGCGCATTCCAACCTGCGCATTCGTGCTGTAGAACGTGCCGTTCTGCATCCATTCCTTCAGCTGGTTCCTGAAGGCGAAAGGTCCGCTCGTAGCGTAGGGAATGTCGAAGAAATCGCTGGCGATTACGGGTGAGCCCTGGGGGTTGAGAAACGTGCTCCCATCAGGATTCATCAGGTAGCGAGTGCTCGTGTTGAGCTTGGGCCACCGCGCGATCGACGACTGTCCGTATTCGCTCCGGGAGATTACCTGTACGTCCCCTTCGGGCACGTTTTTCCCGCGCTTGGTCGTGATCGAGATGACTCCGTTGGCGCCGTTCGAGCCGTAGTATGAGGAAGCAGTGGCTCCCTTCAACACCTCGATTGAAGCGATGTCGTTGGCATCGATGTCGGCGATGCTCGACCTGGTCTGGATTCCATCGATGATGATGAGCGGCGAGCTGCCGCCGATCGCCAGGTTGGTCGAGCCGCGAAGACGAATGGTGGGCTCACCGCCGGGAGTGCCAGTGCCAAGTGAGACGCGGGCGCCGGCCACCTTGCCCTGAAGCGCCGATACCGGAGAGGTCGCAGGCACCTGGGTGATCTGCTCCTCCGAAACGCGCGCAACGGTAAAGGGTAGCTTACGCTGCTCCGTGCCCGTTGCCACGCCGGTTACGATGACCGCGCTCAGATTGAACGGGTCCGACGCGAGAGTGAAATTCAGCGTTTGCGCGCCCGACGCCGCGACCGTCCGCTGCTGCGCCGAGTAACCGATGAAGCGGCCGACGACCGTAACCGTCTGACCCTGCGCCCGCTCCGGCGGTATCACGAGTCGATAGTTACCCTCGGCGTCCGCCTGTGCGCGAACTCCCACTCCGGGAATCGACACATCGGCGCCCTGAATCGGGACACCCTGATCGGAGGTTACCCGACCGGTGATGACCGCGCCCTGCGCCAATGCCTCGTGAGCCGCAAAAAAGCTCAGCGCGAGAGCAATCAACGGGGCGGTGAAGCGCTTACGTATACTGGTTGTCATACTCGAACCTCCCTGTACGACGGTTGGATAATACCGGAGCCCTTCAATCGCTTGTGTCGTGTTGTCGGAAACAGCGATTGACGGATGGTCCCGCAAACCGAGGTTTTCCGCTCGGGCGGGAGATATCTATAATGCCGCTGGGGTACTGAGAGACGCAAGGCTGAAAGCAGACTGGCGCCTGTTATTCGCGGCGTCCCACGCCCGCTCAGCGAGAGATCGCCGCGCTGTCGCCGCCCAGGCCCGCGGGCTCAAAGTGAAATGGAAGTTGCACGACCTGCCTCACAGCCTTGCCGTCGAGCACGGCAGGGGCAAATAAAGCGCTCTCGAGCGAGAACCGTACGGCCGAACCGAACAAGGGGTGCGTCGCGTAAGCGATGGTGAGGCTTCCCGGCTCTATTCTTCCGTCTTCCCCCACGATGAACTCCGCTACCACCCTCCCCGGAATTCGTGCCGCAAACAGAGAATCGGGGTATACGGGCGGGCCATCCTCGCCGCTGATCAGCGCCGCGGGCGCGTGTACCTGGTCGGCAGTATATACGGTGTGTGCCGCAATTAGCCGCTGCAGTTCCGCCAGTGGGACAGACTCGGGTGCGCGTGGCTTGGGGCGGAAGGGACGAGACCAGACAGCGATGACCCCGCAACCTTCGCCTCCTGCTGAAATCATGAACTCCGGTGGAATACTCGCCATCCCCGAGTACACTTCGATCCCCTCCACCCCCGAGAGGTCGATCATGTCGAGGTCCATGGTACCCGAAGTAGCCGGAAATCCATCCATGTAAAACAAAGGAGCGCATCGGGCTCCCCGCAGTGAGACCGTCACCACGCCGCCTCTGAGCGTCCGCACCGATACGCCTGGCATTCCTCGCAGGGCGTCGACGAACCGCGCGGAGCTCATCTGATCGAGCTTTTCCCGGGTTACGATATGTCCGACCTGCTTTGACTTTCGCGCGTTGAATCCGGCCAGACGGGAGGCGTACACCTCGGGCCTCCCGTCAATCTGGACGGGCGCGAGCTGCTCGGGAACACGGGCAAGTTCCAAGTCAACTTGAAGCTCTGTCCCTGCCACGACGATTAACGGCGTCGAAACAGGGCGATAGCCCAGACGCCTAACCTCGAGGATGGCTTCACCCGAAGGGATACCGACCAGATGAAATGCCCCATCGGATGCGGTCGCGGTTCGAGCCCGGGATCCTTTGATAGCCACGTGGGCCTCAGCCACCACGCCGCCCAGGGAATCCCGTACCACGCCTCGTACACTGCCGACCGGTTGAGCCAGGACGATGCCGGGAACGAGGGCCAGGATCAGAATGAGGTCGAACCCATCGCGCATCAGAGTCCTCCCACGGAGATGTCGGCGCTCCTTTCGTACGATGACGGGCGGTATGGAGTTAGTCAAGAATCCAACCCGTAGCAACGCCGCGAAAAAAAAAGGCCCC
>DASTTD010000312.1:0-3514 GCA_035760325.1 Gemmatimonadaceae bacterium | reverse complement strand
CCAGACTATGTGCATCGCGAAGGCAGAGAGCCGACGATCACCGGGTACAATGTCACGAACACCATTCGCGCTGATGTCCGGCAGCTCAGTCAGGTAGGCCGGGTGATCGACGCCGCTCTGTCGCAGGGGGCGAACATGATGACCTCGCTCCAGTTTTACGCATCGAACACGGAGGCCGTCCGCCGCACCGCGATCGCCGCGGCAATCGCCAAAGCCCGGGCTGATGCCGAAGCGGCAGCGAGCGCCGCGGGAGGCTCACTGGGTCAGCTTCTCGATATTACCATCGGCCCGCAATTCCCCAACCCGCCTCAGCCGATGTTCCGCATGGAGGCACGAGCCATGTCCGTGCAGGCCGACACGCCAATCCAGCCCGGCCAGGAATCTTTGACGGTCATGGTAAGCACGCGTTGGAGATTCAACGCCAGATAGCCGGAGTGTTTCCACGTGGAACACGGACAAATCGTTCCACGTGGAAACCGCCTGAGGCAAGGAGTTAGATTAAGCGCCGGCCAACCCTCTTTCCGGCGCTAAGTGGCGAGAATAATCGCGATCGCAAATCAAAAAGGTGGCGTCGGCAAAACCACCACCGCCGTCAATCTCGCCGCCAGCCTCGCCGCCGCCGAGCAGCGAACACTGCTTGTGGACGGAGATCCGCAGGGGAATGCGACGAGCGGCATCGGCCTCCAGAAGGAAAACGTCCCGTTGACGCTGTACGATGTCCTGATCGGAAACTCGGACCTCCGGTCCGCGCTACAGACGGGAATCCAATTCGAAAAACTGGACGTCGTCGGCGCAACTCCCGATCTTGCCGCCGCCGAAGTCGAGCTTGTCGACCGCGAAGACCGCGACCACGTCATGCGTCAGGCGGTTCAGTCTCTCCGCGGCGATTACGACTACGTAATCATCGACTGCCCTCCCTCGCTCGGGCTCATCACCATTAACATGCTCGCCGCAGCCGACGCGCTTCTCATCCCGCTCCAGTGCGAGTACTACGCGCTGGAAGGACTCTCGCAGCTATTGAATACCGTGCACCGGGTCCAGCACAGCGCCAATGAAGCGCTCGCGATCGACGGTGTGCTCCTCACGATGTACGACTCCCGCCTGAATCTGTCGCGACAGGTAGCAGACGACGCGAGAGAATACTTCGGCCAGAAGCTTTTCCGGACCGTGGTCCCGCGCAACGTACGCCTCGCGGAAGCACCCAGCTTCGGAAAACCCATCATTCTCTACGATGCAGCCTCGGTCGGAGCGCAGGCCTACATGAACGTCGCGCGCGAGCTAATGGAAAGAACCGCACAAGGAGATGACAGTGGCCGCTGAAAAACCACCCCGCCGGCTCGGCCGCGGCCTCGAGGCACTCCTCGGCAACGCCGGAGGCCTCGCCTCCAGCGACGAAGGCGCACTCAAGTCGATTCCGATCGCCCAGATCGTCCGAAACCCATTTCAGCCACGGAAAGAATTCAGACCGGAGGAGCTGGGCGAGCTCCAGGAAAGCCTCAGGGCAAGCGGACTGCTCCAGCCAATCACAGTCCGCAGAAGGCCGGGCAAGGATGGCTTCGAGCTCATTGCCGGCGAGCGCCGACTCCGCGCGGCCGGCAAGCTGGGCTGGAAGGAGATCCCGGCGATCATCAAGGAGATCGACGACAAGGCTATTCTCACCCTGGCGCTGATCGAGAATCTCCAGCGCGCCGACCTCAATCCGGTCGAGGAAGCGGAAGGCTACTACCAGCTGTCACATGATTTCGGGCTGACCCAGCAACAGATAGCCGAAACCGTCGGAAAGGACCGCACGACCATAGCGAACATGCTGCGGGTACTGCAGCTCCCGGAAAATGTCCGCAAACTGCTCGAAGAGGGACAGCTGAGCCTGGGGCATGCCAAGGTTCTCTTGGGAGTGGATGATCCTGCACGCATCGTGCGCCTGGCGAGGGAAATCGTTTCCGATGGACTGACCGTCCGTGAGCTCGAGCAAAGACTCCGCGGCGAGGAAACACCTCCTAAAAAAAAGAAGGGAGGGCGCCCAAGAAAGAACGAGCAGCGGCCCGAGATCAGGAGAGTCGAAGACCGCCTCCGCAGGTTTCTCCAGACTGACGTCAGCATCACGATCGGGAGAAACGATCGGGGGACTCTTGCAATCCAGTTTTACTCGATTGACGACCTCCAGCGGGTGCTCGAGTCGATTCGTGTTCCCGAGTAATCAACAGAGTTATCAACTAATCGCGTAACTCATTGGCACGGCCCTAGTTACATAGGTATACTTCACGCCGAACGGCGCTTTCTCCACACAAATATGTCTACAGTTTCTAACCGGTGAACAACCTTTATGACTACTCCGGAAGAGATCGCGAGCTACTGTGACAGGTTGCTGGACTCGGCAGGCTGCCCGGATTATCCGAACGCGCTGAATGGCCTTCAGCTCAGCAGTGGAAAACCTCTCAAAGCCGTCGCTGCCGCAGTGGATTTCTCCACCCGAACGATCGAAGGCGCGGCAAAGGCGGGCGCAAACTTATTGATAGTTCACCACGGCATGTTCTGGGGTGGGGTAGAGCGATTGGTTGGCATCCCCTATCGCCGGCTTCGAGCGCTCGTCGAGCAGGAGATCTCTGTCTACTCCTCACACCTGCCGCTGGACCGTCATCCCACACTGGGCAACAACGTTCTGCTGGCGAAGCAGCTCGGGCTGGAGCCGTCCGGCACATTCGCCCGGCATGGTGAGATCTTCATTGGTGTCTCAGGATCCGCGGATATCGAGACTGCAGCCCTGAGAGAGCGTGCTCAGAAGTTTGCCGCGTCGTGCGGCGGCGCAGTACGCGCGACGACGATCACACCCGGCAGACACACGAAGCGGTGGGCGGTGTGTACTGGTGCGGGCGCATCGGCGGAAACGCTCGCGGAAGCATCACACATGGGAATCGATACTCTGATCGTCGGCGAAGGACCGCACTGGACTGCCGTCAGCGCCGAAGAGCGCGGTCTCGCGGTGATTTACGCGGGACACTACGCGACAGAGACACTCGGCGTACGCGCTCTCGCTCAGCATCTGAGCGAGAAGTTCAGCCTACCCTGGACCTTCATTGAGGCGCCGACAGGTTTGTGAAGTCCGCGGCGATCAGCAACCGGTGTACGCGCTCCGCCACCTGAACCGCCACTGTCCGGGCGCGGTGCGCTGCAGAAGACCGAGCTTTCCGCCTTCGTCATATTCCACGTTCACCACTATCGCGGGACGCCTGGCTGGACCGATCAGAACTACCGCGAGCAGCTCGGTTATCTCTGCTTCTTCTTCCGCGCCGGCTGACCGAGTGAAGAAACCGACTTTGTAGGCCGCGGTCGAATTGACCGGGCGCTCACTGACGACAAAGAGATGCTCGAGCCGTGGATTGGCTTCTTCGTTCACGCTGCGCACGACGTCGGCGATCACGCCGGCAATGGAATCAGTGCGGAAAGTGTAGGCGGAGCGAACGCGGAAGGGGAGACCGCGAAATTCGGAATCGGATCCCAGGGGCAGCGCGGACAC
>DASTTD010000311.1:0-5218 GCA_035760325.1 Gemmatimonadaceae bacterium | reverse complement strand
TGGCTCCGTCGCGCGTCGTGCTGCTCGGACATGGAGAGAATTCGATCTTCGACATTCTGCACGAGTTGAGAGTCGATTTCCCGGAGGTTGGCTTCATGCCTGTGATCGCGGATGTTCGCGATCGTAAGCGCGTTGCGGCCACCTTCGCCACATACAGACCGCATGCCGTATTCCATGCGGCGGCGCATAAACACGTCCCCCTCATGGAAGAGAACGTGATCGAGGCGATCACGAACAACGTGTTCGGAACGCTGAACGTGGTTGATGCCGCGCTCGACGCGGGTTCCGAGCACTTCGTCTTCATCTCGACCGACAAGGCGGTGCGGCCAACCAGCGTGATGGGGGCGACCAAGCGAGTAGCGGAGCTGATAGTCCAGCGCGCGGCGACGAAGCACGAACGCAACTTCGTCTCTGTGCGCTTTGGAAACGTGCTGGGGAGTAGAGGAAGCGTCGTACCGACATTCCTCCGTCAGATTCGCGCCGGCGGTCCCGTCACCGTCACCCACCCTGAGATGCAGCGCTACTTCATGACCATTCCCGAAGCAGTGCAGCTGGTTCTTCAGGCCGGCGCGCTCGGCCGCGGCGGTGAGGTGTTTCTGCTCGACATGGGCGAGCCAATCAGGATCGTGGACATCGCAACCGACTTGATCAGACTCTCCGGCCTTGCGGTCGGTACCGACATTGAGATCAAGTTCACCGGCATGCGCTCCGGTGAGAAGCTCTACGAGGAGATGTTCTTCAGCGCGGAAAATGTCCTCGCGACTGACCACCCGAAAGTCTTGAGAGCGAGAAATGGAATTCTTCCCGAGGGCATCATGCGTCGAATCGAGGCTCTCGTGAGCGCGGCGGAGTCGGAGCATCCAGACGAAGAGCTGCGACAGCTCCTCCGTAACCTCGTTCCCGACTTTCACCCGCATCCGACGCATCCCATTGCCCCACCCGATGGCGAGACCAAGGAGCTTTCAGTCAGGGATACTCCGGTCACAGCAGTTCCCGCTCTCCGCGCCTGAGGAAAGGGCCCTTCCGGCGCCCTTCTTTTCTCCCCGAGACTTCAACGGCCGGCAGTGTAAGAGGACGCAGCATCACTCGCTCGCGACGTTTTTCGTTCTAGGATGGATCGCCGATCGTCATCCGAAACTGGTGCGCGACATTTCGGCTCGAGGTCATGAGATCGCATCGCATGGCTCTGATCACCGACTCGTGAGCGAAAAAGCACCGTTCCTCACCAAGCTACGGCAATATGGCGGCGATCCTGCCCCATCGGTCGGGTGACATTCCTGCGGATTGTCGGCGCCGATCAGAGCCCGGAGAAGTGGGATCGATTTGTGGAGTCGGACCCGGGCAGCACCTTCTGCCATCAGTTCAGGTGGAAGGAGATCATACGTAATGTGTTGGGCCACGAATCGCTGTACGTCGCGGCGATTGACGACGATGGTACGTGGCAGGGTGTGCTGCCACTCGTGCGTGTTCGCACCGTCCTCGGACATTACCTTATCTCGCTTCCCTTTCTGAATGACGGTGGACCAATTGGCGATCGCGGCGCACAACGGAGGCTCGTCGAATACGCCGTAACTGAAGCCGAACAATCGGGAGCCGGTTTACTGGAGCTTCGCGCGCGCTCCGAGCTTCCGGGGCCGCTGAGTCCGGTGCATCGAAAGATCTCCGTACACCTCAGGCTTCCGTCATCCACCGAGGAGTTCTGGAAAACTACTCTGCGAGCGAAGCTTCGCGCACAGATCCGTCGGCCGATGAAGGAAGGTATGGTCTTTCGTTGCGGCGTCGACGAGATGCATGGCTTTTACCAGGTATTCGCACGCAACATGCGTGATCTGGGAACGCCCGTGCTGCCAAGAGCATTCTTCGGGAAGATGGCAGACACCTTCGGATCGCGCGTGCTGTTCGCGGCGGTCTACACAGAAACGGGAGTGCCCGTAGCCGGCGCTTGCTGCCTTCTCTGGCGGAAAGAGCTCGAAGCAACATGGGCGTCGTCACTCAGGGAGTTCAATCACCTGTCGCCGAACATGCTGCTCTATTGCCGCCTCATGGAGCACGCGATCGACCGCGGTATCGAGGTCTTCAACTTTGGCCGAAGCAGTCCGGACGGGGGCACGCACCGGTTCAAGCGGCAGTGGGGCGGCAGCGATGTTGCATTGCCATGGGCCTCCTGGTCGCGAAAGCCAGGCATTGGCGTCCCTTCCCCGGATCGTCCGTTCTACCGTCTCGCGGTGACTGCCTGGCGTCACCTGCCAATGGGTGTCGCGAACCGAGTGGGGCCGATGCTCGCGCGGCTACTGCCATAGAGATGGTCGAGGTCCATCGAGCGCGATGAAAGTCACCGTCATCATCACCACCTACAACTATGGACGCTTCATTTTTCTGTGATTCGACACCAGCTTCCGGCCTACTCGCCGGTCTCCGCAAAGGCGGTCCTACTTGCAACCGGACAACTTTCCGGTCCCGGTGAAGACCCGAGGCCAGGACTTCGGGCCTTGCTTCAGCGGGAATACGAAGCCAGCAGTGTCCTGCTATGCGGATCTGGAACGCAGGCGCTGACGATCGCGATCGAGGAAGCCCGCCGCCGCGTCGATCCGAAGAGGCCGGTCGCGCTCCCGGCTTTCTCGTGTTTCGATGTTGCGAGTGCTGCCGTTGGAGCTAATGCGACCGTCAGTCTTTACGACGTTGACCCCGAAACACTGAGTCCGGATCTGGAATCGCTGGAGCGAGTGTTACGCGCTGGAGCCGGCGTAGTAGTTGTGGCGCCTCTCTATGGTATCCCGGTCGATTGGCAGGCGCTCACTACGCTGGCCGAGCGTTACGCGGCGGTTCTTGTTGAGGATGCGGCGCAGGGACACGGCGCATCATGGAAGGGGAAACGCCTTGGCACTTTGGGTGAGATCGCCATACTCAGCTTCGGGCGAGGAAAAGGTTGGACTGGAGGCAATGGCGGAGCCGTTCTAATTTCCGGTTCTGCCTATCCTGCCCGCGGAGATTTGTCGGAACCGGCATTTTCTCGACGGGCAGCGGTCACCATCGCCGTAGCTGCCCAATGGGCGCTTGCTCGACCCGCGATCTACGGATTACCGCTATCGATCCCTGCACTTCGACTTGGCGACACGACATACCTTCCTCCACGCCCCGTCAGAGCGATAACTCGAGTGGCTGCGGCTACTTTGGTCGCGACCTATGAAGCTGCGCTAAAGGAAGCGGACGTGCGGCAATCGATTGCGACTGTGTTGGTCTCTGCGATCGCGGATTGTCAGCAAGTGACATCGATCCCTACCCGGAACTGCAGTGTTGCTGGATATCTTCGGTTACCGGTAAGGGTTCCTAAGGGAATGGCGAGTTTCCGAGATGCGCCGCGTGCCCTCCACCTGGGAATCACTCCGAGCTACCCGATATCTCTTGCGGAGCTGCCACAGTTAGCCGGAAGACTGGTTGGGCCGGAAACTGCCTGGGCAGGTGCGCAAACGCTCGTCCGTGAGCTTGTGACCGTGCCGACTCATTCGCGTTTGGGTGCAAAGGAGATCCGCGAGATCATCGGGATTTTCCGTGTCCTATGATGTCTTCCTTTCGAACAATAGTTCTGAGCTGCAGCGATCTTGGCGTTAGGGTCGCGAACGCATTGAGCGCCGACGGGGCAAGTGAAGTCGTCGGACTGGTAGTTGCTCCCTACGCCCGTCGCACGCGAACATTGCCCGCAAAGTTCCATCACGTCATTCGGAGGCAGGGGTGGCCCGGATTGCTCGCGGTTCTGGGGGGGAAGATCGCGTCGGTAACCAGGTTACCGGAGTCGCGCAACGTTGTCCGATCCGGTCTCGCGCTTGCGCCGGGAATAGAGCGCATTGACGTACTCGATTTTCATGCATCAGAGGCCCTTGCTGTTATTGAGGCGTTGCGTCCCGACCTCGCGGTCATCGCCGGTACCTACATCCTGAAGGAATCTGTCTTTGCGCTTCCGCGGCATGGGTCGATCAACCTGCACTCGGGCAGGGTGCCGGAATTCCGGGGAGCGGCACCAGCATTTTGGGAGCTCTACAACGGAGAAAGAGCTGTTGGTGTGACGATCCACCGCGTTGTTGCCTCGCTTGACGCGGGACCTGTCCTACACCAGGAAATGTTTCCTCTAGATTCAGCGCCCGACGAGGACCCTCTCGCGTACATCGAACAATTCAAGCGGGATGTCCTGTTACCAAATGGGGTGAGGATGCTCGTTGAAACCGTACGCGCCCTCGCGGAGGGAACGGCAAAGGAAACTCCGCAGAACCACGCCGTGGCCCGAACTTTCCCTACTCCAGACTATCGTGACGTCCGCGAGCTCCGCAGACGAGTGCGCAATCGTAGAAAGTATGGAGGCACCAAATGAAGCGGCGCATCAAGGCGTTTCTCGGTCGCGCAATCTTCGCCTCAAGGGCCTATCTGCCGCTTTTTCGCAACAGGGCGGTCATCGTGCTATTCCATCGCGTCGATGACCGCTACCCCGGCGATCCGATAACCTGCAGCACCGCCCAGTTTCGCGAGTTCTGCACTTTCTTCCACCGCTACTTCACCGTCGTTCCTTTCCACGATCTTATCGCCAAGCTCGAGCGCGGGGACGACATCAGCCGCCACCTGGTCATAACCTTCGACGACGGTTATCGCGACAATCGCCGCGCGGCGGACGAATTACTGCGCCGGCGGATGCCGGCCTCCTTCTTCATAGCGACCGATTTTATCGGCTCGGATAGAGTGCCCTGGTGGGATGCAGAATCGGGCATTGTCTCCGAGTGGATGTCGTGGGCCGATGTGCGATCGTTGCGTGACGATGGGTTTGAGCTGGGCGCGCATACCAAGAATCATGTCGACCTGGGTGTTGTTTCAGGCCCGGAGGCTGTGGAGGAGATTGTCGGCTCGGCACGTCGCCTTGTCGCCGAGACAGCCATTCCCATCGATCTCTTCAGCTACCCATACGGACGCCCCCATCAGATCACGGAGGAGAACCGCGAAATCGTCCGTAACGCCGGTTTTGCCTGCTGCCCATCGGCTTATGGTGGGACGGTGGGGAAAGGCGAGGATCCCTTCCGCATCTGTCGAACGCCCATTTCCCCCTGGCACATCTCGCCCTACCAGTTTGGCTTCGAGGCCCTCCTCAGCTGATAAACGGCTGTCCAGGCGATTCATGGTTGAGCTAGAAAGAGCTCCCATTTAGCCTGTGAACAAATGGCTCGCTGAGGCGCGAAAC
>DASTTD010000310.1:0-26730 GCA_035760325.1 Gemmatimonadaceae bacterium | reverse complement strand
ATCCCGAACAGTGAAGACTACACTGCGACCACGCCTGCGATCCAGTTGGTCCACGCCAACGCGCCACCGGGAATTCCCTCTCGGCCGTAGCCGGCCTTTGTCGATATTCTGACCCAGCCGGGTCCGCCAGGTCTGACCCGGCGATAAAACCGCTCCAGCACCGCGTCCGGCTCCGGCCTGGTGAGGAAAGTCACCGTCAGCCACACGGCGGTGCTTACGGCGACTGTGGTGAGCATCACCCAGGCGTCAGCGCGGAGATCGCCGTCCGGGTACCTGCCCTTGATGAGCGAGATCATGGTGACGGACACTACGAAGGACGCGATCATCGAGCTTATCTCGCTCCAGGCGTTGATCCGCCACCAGTACCAGCGGAGAATCAGCACCAATCCTGTTCCGGCGCCCAGGGCAAGCAGGAATTTCCATGCGCCCTCGATGGTCTGAAGCTGCATCGTCACGAATATCGACGCGAAGAACAGGAAAATGGTCGCCCACCGTCCGACCGTGACGTAATGCCTGTCGGCCGCGGTGCGGTTGATGAAGCGCCGGTAGAAGTCGTTGACGAGATACGATGCGCCCCAATTGAGCTGGGTCGCGACCGTCGACATATAGGCGGCGGCGAAGCCTGCCAGCATCAGACCCCGCCATGGGGTAGGCAGGACGTCGACGAAGGCCTGCACGTACGCGGCCTCGCGGTCGCCGGAGGGTCCAATCCCATTCGGGTAGAGAATCACCGTGCACAGTCCCGTGATGATCCACGGCCACGGCCTGATCGCGTAGTGCGCGAGATTGAAGAAAAGAGTGGCGAGGACGCCGTCACGCTCGGTTTTCGCCGAAAAAATTCGCTGCGCGATATAACCACCACCGCCTGGCTCCGCTCCCGGGTACCACGCCGCCCACCACTGCACCGACAGGAACACCGCCAGTGCAAGCAGCGGCATCCACGCATATGCCTCCACTCCGCTGTCGGTCATTCTCACCGGGAGCACGGAGAGCGCGGCGTCCGCGCTTCCGAAGTGCGTGGCAAGTCCCGCCTTGAGGGCGTCCATCCCGCCAACGGCTTCGACCGAGTACACCGCGAGGATGATGACCGCGGTCATCATGATTATGAACTGGACGAGGTCGGTCCAGAGGACGGCCCACATCCCCGCCCCCGCGGAGTAAGCGACGGTTATCACGAAGCATATTCCGACGGCGACGATCTCTCCCGAGATGGCGATACCGAGGAACGTGACGTCGCGAAGTCCGAGGGAAATCGTAAGAACCTTGATCATCGCCCGGGTAACCCAGCCGAGGATGATGAGATTGATGGGAAGGGCGAGGTAGAGCGCGCGGAAACCCCGGAGCGCCGCGGCCGCCCCGCCACTGTAGCGTATCTCGGCGAACTCGACGTCCGTCATGACGTTGGCGCGGCGCCACAGGCGGGCAAAAAAGAATACCGTGAGCATCCCGCTCATCAGCATGTTCCACCAGAGCCAGTTGCCCGCGACGCCGTTTCTCGCGACCAGTCCCGTGACGACGAGCGGCGTATCGGCGGCGAAGGTGGTCGCTACCATGGAAGCCCCGGCAAGCCACCACGTTACATTGCGGCCGGAGAGGAAGTACTCGTTGAGACTCTCTCCGCCGCGCTTCGTGAAGTAGAGACCGATTCCTATGGAGAGAATGAAATAGGCAGCTACAATGGCCCAGTCGATCGCAGTCAGCATCATATGAGCGGGGATTGACGGTGGTCGGGCAAGACGTTTGCTAGGTCACCTCAGGGTCGCGCATTAGGAACACGGCACGCTATCATGCTGTACAACGACGACAACTTACCGGACAAAGAGGGATGATGCGATACTCAGCTCTGCCCGCCGTTCCGTTCCTCCTTCTGGCGGGGTGCGTGGTCACCAACAAGCCCATCGACCCCACCTCGGAGCTGGCCGAGGCGAAGGTACGCCCCGGCATCACGGTGCTGCTCAACGACAGCATACATCTCATCCGCGGCAAGCGGATCGGCCTGATCACGAACAACGCCGGAATCGACGAGAAGCGTGTCTCGGACATCGACCTGCTGCGTGGCAAGAAGGCGCGGGACGCAGGGGTGAAGCTGGTGCAGCTGTTCTCTCCGGAGCACGGCCTCCGGGGGACCGAGGACAGGGCCGTGCCGAACGAGATCGATCGCGCCAGCGGATTGCCCGTTTTCTCACTGTATGGCGCTCAGACGGTGCCTCCACCCGACAGTCTGGTGGCCGGGCTCGATGCGATCGTGTTCGACCTTCAGGACATCGGAACTCGAACCTGGACTTACGTCGGCCTCATGATCTATACGATGAGATCGGCGGCCCGGCTCGGAAAACAGATCATCGTCCTCGACCGGCCGAACCCGATAACCGGCTATATCATCGAAGGGCCGGTGCTCGACAGCTCTCTGGCCAACGCCAATGACCCGGCGCCGGGAAGACCGGGACAGGCGTACGCACTGTATCCAATGCCACTTCGTCACGGGATGACCATGGGCGAGATGGCGCGCTTCTTCAACGAAGAGCTGAAGATTCGCGCCGATCTCAGAGTGGTTCCGATGCAGCGCTGGAGACGCGACATCTGGTTCGACCTCACCGGTCTGCCCTGGGTCAAGCCGTCACCCAACATGCCCGACCTCAAGAGCGCAATGCTGTATCCCGGGTTGGTCGCCTTCGAGTCCACGAATCTTTCGGTAGGACGCGGAACCCCGCATGCGTTCCAGCGCGTCGGCGCGCCGTGGCTGAACGCGGCCGCCACCGTCGCGATCCTCAGGGACCGTCAGATTCCGGGCGTCCGCTTTCACGTCGAATCGTTCACGCCGCAGAATCCAGGAGACAACAAGTACAACGGTCAGACGATTCCCGGCATCGGCATCACCGTGATCAACAGAAGTGCGCTGCAGTCTGCCCGGGTCGGAGCCACGCTCCTGTGGGCGATCAGGAGAACGGCCGGTGACAAGCTCACGATTCAGAATCGCGGCTTCGACCTGCGTCTGGGATCGCCCGAAGTGAGGGAAGCCCTGCTGAGAGGCGAAGATCCGGACGTCCTGATCGACCGTGAGTACAGGGCGGCGTACGCGTTTCGCGAAAAATCCCGTCCGTATCTGATTTACCGTTAGCGGAATCAGGCAACGATGACTCTGGTTTCACGGCGCGCGTGATATCCCAGCCCTCGCATGTCTCTTGCACCGCACATGAGGTTCCCGTCCACCAGTACTCACGGAGGAACGAATGCGTGTTCTAATGCTCTCCCTGTCCATGCTCGCGCTTGCCGCCTGCGGAGGCCGGCAGGTGGAAGTACGGACTGGCCCGCAGCCCGCGACAGAGGTTGCGCTGCACCTCACGAACAATCTGAGTCAGGCGGTCAATGTCTATGTCGTAAGCGGCAGCAGTGACATTTTCGTGAAGCAGGTCGGGTCGAACAGTGTCGAGCACATTCCGGTTTCCGGCGTAGCCGCGGGATCGACCGTGAATCTGCGCGCCGTAACCGTCGACGGCACCCGCACCTACACCAGGAACAACGTCACGCTATCTTCCCTGTACGAGTGGCGCCTGCCCTGACACAAATGTGTTCTACGGCGCGTCGCCGGTGCCAATAGCCGATTCGGGCGGGACGGCATATTTTACGGGTTGTCGTGGGGTTCACGGCAACCCGTTTCGCTTTCCGATCAGTCAGAGGAGCAAACAACCCGGCTGATTGCAGCTCACGCCGGCCCAGCTGAATGCCCAGTCCCAGCGATTTCTTCAAAGCAGGAGCCTTGCGCGCCATCGACCCGGTGGTGGGCTTTCTGGCCAGGCGCAGGGTCAGCCCCAACTCGATCACGACTATCGGGACGCTGCTGACCATCGTCGCGGGCATCGTTTACGGCACCGGCCACATCATGACCGCGGGCTGGATAATGGCCTCCACCGCCTTCTTCGATGTTCTGGACGGAGAAGTGGCCAGGCGCAGCGGGCGATCGACCGTTTTCGGAGCGTTTTACGATTCCACGCTCGACCGGGTGGCCGATGGAGCGCTTCTCGGGGGACTTACTGTCTTCTACGCCACCAATGCGACGCACCAGAACACCTATATGGTGGTCGTCTGCCTGGTCTGTATCGTCGGGACGTTTCTCATCTCGTACACCCGGGCGCGCGCCGAAGCGCTCGGGATCGACGCGAAGGTCGGCATGATGCAGCGGCCAGAGCGCATCATATTACTTTCAGCACCCCAGGCGCTTTTCGGGCTGTTCTGGAACGGCTGGGTGCTCATGGCGATCATCGTTCTGCTGACGGTGACCGCCTGGATCACGGCAATTCAGCGGATTGCCTGCGTATATCGGGCGACCCTCGAGCGCGACACCAAACCCTCCGAGCGGGAGGTAGTGCGGACGGAAGTCGTGTCCCCACTGGTCCCGATCCGCATGGTCAGCGATCAGCCTTTGTCCTCCAAGACCGCGCAAATCCCAGCTACGCGCCGGGCACAATCCTAAACCGAGACGGAGACATAATTGGGCAGATCGTCCTTTGACGCCCCTAAAACGATAGCGCCCGCGAAAGGGCGGCTCGGCATTCTCACACCCGGTCTTGGTGCGGTCGCTACCACATTCATGGCAGGGGTCGAGAGCATTCGGCGTGGTCATTCCAAGCCCATTGGATCGCTGACGCAAATGGCGACGATACGACTGGGCAAGCGGACGGAGAACCGCTCACCGCTGATCAAGGACTTCGTTCCGCTGGCATCACTGGACGACATCGTCTTCGGCGCATGGGATCCGATTCCGGATGACGCGCTGACCGCGGCGAAGAAAGCCGGAGTGCTGGAAGAGAAGGATCTGGAGCGGGTCGCCGGTTTCCTCCAGGGCATCAAGCCGATGCCCGCGGTGTTCGACAACAAGTACGTCACCCGCATCAGCGGCACGAACGTCAAGAAGGGGAAAACGAAGCGCGATCTCGCCGAGCAGCTCCGGCAGGACATCCGCGACTTCAAGTCGCGCAACAAGTGCGATCGCATCGTCGTCGTCTGGTGCGCATCGACGGAAATCTTCATCAAGGCGGGGCCTCAGCACGCCACCGTCGAGCAGTTCGAGAAAGCGATGGAAAAGAACGACGACGCCATCGCTCCGTCAATGCTCTACGCGTATGCCGCGATAATGGAAGGGATTCCGTTCTGCAACGGCGCCCCGAATCTGGCGGTCGACACGCCGGCTCTGCTCAAGCTCGCCCATGATCGCGGCGTTCCGATCTCCGGCAAGGACTTCAAGACCGGCCAGACCTGGATGAAGACCGTGATTGCCCCGGGCCTCAAGGCTCGCATGCTCGGGCTCGAAGGCTGGTACTCCACCAACATCCTCGGCAACCGGGACGGTGAGGTGCTCGACGATCCACAGTCCTTCAAGACGAAGGAGGAGTCCAAGCTCAGCGTGCTGCATACGATCCTTCAGCCCGAGCTCTATCCGGATCTGTACAAGGATTTCTCCCACGTCGTGCGCATCAACTACTACCCCCCGCGCGGCGACAACAAGGAAGGCTGGGACAACATCGACATCGTGGGATGGATGAACTATCCGATGCAGATCAAGATAAACTTCCTCTGTCGCGACTCGATTCTGGCGGCGCCGATCGTGCTCGATCTGGCGCTATTCTCGGATTTCGCGCAACGGGCGGGAATGAAGGGGATTCAGGAATGGCTGTCCTTTTACTACAAGAGCCCGATGGCGGCTCCGGGCCTGCAGCCGGAGCACGATCTGTTCATCCAGCAGACGAAGCTCAAGAACACCCTCCGACACCTGATGGGAGAGGATCAGATCACCCACCTCGGGCTGGAATACTACGCGTGACGGCGCGCGGACTGGCCTGCTGCGCGCTCGCCGGCGCTGCCGCCGCGCTGATGGCGTGCGGGCCCAACCCCAAGGCGCGAGAGCTCCGGCTCTGGTCCGACACCTACGCGTTCCGTGTGACGATGACGCCGATGCCTCCGCGCGCTCTCGAGCCGATTCCGTTTCGGGTGGTGATCTCCGACAAGAAGACCGGCGAGCTGATAGAGGGCGGAGAAGGGCGGATTTTCGCCAGCAGCCAGGACGGCGCCAACACCGACGACGGCTTCCGGAAGGAGAAAGAGCTCGGCACCTATTCCGGCCGGCTTTTCTTCGCGACCAGCGGGGATTGGGCAGCAGCGATCCAGTTCCGGCGCGAGAAAAGACCGGGGATGCGCCTCGAGCGCGTTGACTGGACGCAGATGGTGAACGCTGCGAGCGAGCCGGGCAACTAGGAGATGCGCCATTTTTTCAGGACACAGCTCGTCCCGACCGAAGTTCTGCGCATCGCCGAGCGTTTCTTTCCGGAGATCGACCTGGAGCGCACCGGTCACACGGCCCGCTCCCGCACATTCAGCGGTCCGCTCGGGACGCTGCACCTCAGTGCCAGGAAGGAAGGCGGCCACTACACCTTCGTGGAGATCGCGACCGACCAGACAGGTGAGAGCAGGCTCGACCGTAATGCCAAGAAGTTTTTCGTCGAGCTCCACCGGACCGGCGACCCGAGCCACCGCATAGAAGCGGCGTACTAGATGGCACGCGCAGGCGGCGCCGCTCCGAGCGCGGCGAAAACGCGGGGCGCTGCGGGGCGCATCCCGGGGCTCAACCGCGAACAGAAGCTCGAGCTCTACTACTACATGCGCCTCACCCGCTCGCTCGAGGAGCGACTGGTGAATCTCTATCGCCAGACGAAGGTGGTCGGCGGTCTTTTCCGCTCGCTCGGTCAGGAAGCGGATGCCGTCGGCAGCGCGTATGCGCTGGACCGCTCGAAGGGAGACGTCCTCTCTCCGCTCATCCGCAATCTCGGCTCGATGCTCGTGCAAGGGGCGAGACCGGACGAGATCATCAGGCAGTACATGGCGAAGGGCGACTCGCCGACCCGCGGGCGCGAGCTGAACATCCACTACGGCGACCTCGTGAGGGGATTCATCGGCCAGATCTCGCATTTGGGCGACATGGTGCCGGTGATGGCGGGCGTGACGCTCTCGTTCAGGATGCGAAAACAGGACCGCGTCGGGCTCGTTTATGTCGGCGATGGCGCGACATCCACCGGCGCGTTTCACGAGGGAATCAACTTCGCGGCGGTGCAGCGCTGTCCGCTGGTGGTCGTAGTCGAGAACAACGGCTACGCGTACTCGACTCCGCTCCGCAAGCAGACCGCGGCGAAGCAGCTCGTCGACAAGGCGATCGGTTACGGAATCGCCGGAGAGCAGGCGGACGGAAACGATGTCATCGCCACATACGAGGCGACGAAGCGAGCGGTGGATCGTGCGCGCGCGGGCGGCGGCGTGACCCTTGTCGAGCTAATGACCTATCGGCGCAAGGGGCACGCCGAGCACGACAACCAGTCCTACGTGCCCCCCGGTGAGATAGACCGCTGGGCAGCCGAGAACGATCCCATCGACCGTTACGTCAAGCGCCTCGTTTCCGGGGAATTCGAGGAAAGCGAGATCACTGCCATCGACAAGCGCGTAACGGACGAGATCGACGCCGCAACTGACGCAGCCGAGGCGTCGCCGATGCCCGAGCCTGCCGATGCGCTCGTGGGTATCTACGCGGATCCACCAGCCGAGCAGCCGCTCTGGTTCCGTGAGGGAGTCAGGTCGGCGGTAGAGGTGCACGAGCGGCCCTCGAGCTGGGGCACTCACGATGTCTGAGATCACCTATCTGGAGGCGATACGCGAAGCGCTATTCGAGGAGATGGCGCGCGACGAAAACGTCTTCTGTCTCGGTGAGGACATCGGCGCGTACGGAGGAGCGTTCAAGGTCACCGATGGCCTGATGGCGAAGTACGGCGAGGAGCGAGTCATCGACACGCCGATCTCCGAAGCGGCGATCATCGGCGCGGCGGCGGGGGCGGCCCACATGGGAATGAGGCCGGTGTGCGAGATGCAGTTCATCGACTTCATCTCCACCGGCTACGACATGCTCACCAACTACGTCGCTACGGCGCGCTACAGGGCGATGCTTCCGTGTCCGATGGTGGTGCGCGGTCCGAGTGGAGGTTACGTACGGGGGGGGCCGTTTCACTCCCAGAACCCTGAAGCCGCCTTTCTCCACACGCCGGGACTCAAGATCGTTTATCCCGCGACCGCATCGGACGCGAAAGGCCTGATGAAATCCGCGATCCGCGATGAAGACTGCGTGCTGTACTTCGAGCACAAGTATCTCTATCGGCGAATCAAGGAGACGATGCCCGACGGAGACCACCTGACTCCGATCGGTAAAGCGCGCGTGGCGAGGGAAGGGCGTGACGTCTCGATCATCACTTACGCGGCGACGGTGTGGAAAGCACTCGAGGCGGCGGAGCAGGTCGAGAAGGAGGATGGGCTGTCGGTGGAGGTGATCGACCTCCGCACGCTGCTGCCGATGGACGATGATGCGATCGTCGCGACGGTGAAGAAGACCAACCGGGTGCTGATCGTGCACGAGGACACCCGGACGGGAGGCGTCGCTGGAGAGATCACCGCCAGGATCAACGAAACCGCCTTCGAGTGGCTGGACGCGCCTGTGCTTAGAGTGACGGCCGCCGATGTCCCGCTTCCGTACTCGCCCCCGCTCGAGGACTACGTCCTGCCTCAGACGTCCGACATCGTGCTCGCGGTGCGCAAGCTAGCCGCGTACTGATGGGCGCCTCGCGGCCGGATGGCGACGTGCTGCCCGGTCGCGGCTGCGCGGTGGGATGTGTCACCACCGTCGCCGGATTTTTCAGCGGTGGAATGATCGGGGTGTTGCTTGGAAAGATCGTTGGTCTCGCGCAGCGCTGCGTGCCCCCCGAGGGGCTTCCGGCCTGCAACTGGTGGGTGTATGCTGGTATCGGAGGCATTGTCGGCGCTGTAACGCTGCCGGTATTGACGCTTCGACGGCTGCGCCCGGACAGGTCCGATCAATAGGCGAACGAAGGAGAATCGGTGGCACGCGTAGACATCATCATGCCTCAGATGGGCGAGTCGATCGCCGAGGGCACGTTGTCCAGGTGGCTCAAGAAGGTCGGTGATGAGATCAGGCGGGACGAGCCGATCTTCGAGATCTCGACGGACAAGGTCGACGCGGAGATTCCCGCTCCAGCAGCGGGAGTGCTTGCCGAGATCCTGGTGAAGGAAGGGGAGACGGTCGCGGTGCAGACGGTAGTCGCGCGGCTCGAGACCGAAAAGGGTGCCGCCATCGCCGCGCCTGCCGCGGCACCTGAAAAGCCGGCAGCGACAGCCACACCCGCCGCCCCCCAGCGGGAAGCTGCCGCGTCATCCGCGCCCGCGCGCCAGCAGCCGACCGCACCCGCCATCGCCGCATCGCATTCCGGCAACGGCAGCTCCTTCGAAGAACGGGTGCGCACCAAATCCTCGCCGCTCGTGCGGAAGATCGCCGCGGAGCACGGGCTCAACATCGCTTCGCTTCAGGGCTCCGGAGTCGCGGGAAGGGTGACCAAGCGGGACATCCTCGGCTTCATCGAAACCGGCGAGGGCCGCGCCACTGCGCCGGCGATCCGCGGTGGCGGGCCAGCCCACGGCCCAGCGCTGCCGACGCCGGAGCCATGGGCCGGCGATGTGGTGGAGCCGATGTCCAAGATGCGCGCCCTCATCAGCGATCACATGGTCGCTTCCCGGCGCACCTCGGCGCACGTCACGTCTTTCTTCGAGGTGGACCTCACCCGCGTGGCGCGGATCAGAGCGAAGAAGCGCGCGGAGTTCGAGGCCGGCACCGGCCTCAAGCTCACCTACATGCCGTTCATCATCAAAGCGGTGACCGAAGGCCTGCGGACGTTCCCGATTCTCAATTCGTCGGTGGCCGGCACCAACGTGATCTACAGAAAACAGATCAACATCGGGGTAGCGGTCGCTCTCGACTGGGGTCTCATCGTCCCCGTCATCAAGCGCGCTGACGACCTCTCGCTCTCCGGTATTACGCGCGCGCTCAACGACCTCGCTGCCCGTGCCCGTGCCAAGAAGCTTTCGCCCGAGGAAGTGCAGGAAGGGACTTTCACCATCACGAATCCGGGAGTCTTCGGCTCGCTGATGGGAACTCCGATCATCAATCAGCCGCAGGTAGCCATCATGGGCGTCGGCGCGATCGAGAAGCGCCCGAAAGTGATGACGGGACCTGACGGAGAGGATACGATCTCGATCCGCACCTGCGCTTATTTTTCCATATCGTTCGACCACCGGGTGATCGACGGCGCGGTTGCTGACCAGTTCCTCGCCTTCGTCAAGAAAACGATCGAAACCTTTCCGGAGACCGGCCTTTAATGCCACGCACTCTCACGATCCAGCGCTCGACGGTTCCTTCAGCCGATCGGGCGAATTACCGCGAGAGGCTCAAGGCGCTGCGCTCACACTATGCGGCAGCGAGCTGCCGCTTCTGGGTCTTCGAGGAGAGCTCTCTGCCCGGCGCGTTCATCGAGTTCACCGAAGCCGACGACGAGCAGACCCTGACGGTAGCGCACGCCAACGCACCGCACCGGGTTCTGGACCCCGCGCGCATCTACCGCGAGGTCGATCTCTGATATGCCGGCACGGACAGTCGAGGTTTCCGGCCAGAAGTGGGACGTCTATCCGTCGGGCTACATCACCCAGTACACCCAGGACGAATACGCCCTCCTCTTTTCCCGCGACGTGGGCGGGAAGCGCGAGGTACGCGTGACCCGATACTCGCCGCAGGGCACCCAGGCGCGCGAGCGGGCCTTTCTCGAGCTTACCGACGCGCAGCTGCGCGAGCTTTTCGAGCAGTCCCAGCCAAGCTTTACCTCGCCTGAGGCCGGCTACAGCCGGTGACCGGCGCGGGCGGAGGAGCGGCATTCGTCGACCTGCACACTCACTCCACCGCCTCTGACGGGATACTTCCACCCGAGCAAGTAGTCGAGGCCGCCGCGCGGTGCGGCCTCAATGCGATCGCCCTAACCGATCACGACACGATGGGCGGTGTGAGCGCCGCACGCCTGGCCGGCGAGCGGCTCGGAGTGAGGGTCATCGCGGCCGTCGAGCTCAGCGCATTCCTCGACGATCACGAAGTACATCTCCTCGCCCTGCACGTCTCCCGGTTCGAGCGCATCGAGCGCCGGCTCACCGAGCTTCGGGCGCTGCGATACTCGCGCGGACAGCGAA
Organism: Gemmatimonadaceae bacterium; assembly: GCA_035760325.1. Taxonomy (GTDB): domain Bacteria; phylum Gemmatimonadota; class Gemmatimonadetes; order Gemmatimonadales; family Gemmatimonadaceae; genus UBA4720. The sequence goes on along the minus strand of DASTTD010000310.1, from coordinate 15,618 downwards.
TCGTGGAGAAGCTGAACGAGCTCGGGATACCGATCACGTTCGACGAGGTTCTTCAGCAATCCGCCGGTGGCGCGGTCGGACGGCCGCACATTGCCCGCGCCCTCATCGCGCGTGGAGTAGTCCACGATTTTCGCGATGCCTTCGCGCGCTACCTGGGCGGCTCGGGCGCGGCATTCGTTCCCAAGGAAAAGTTGTCCATAGAGGACGCGATCTCGATCGCCCACGAAGCGGGCGCGCTCGCCATCTGGGCGCACCCTGGGGATGCGGGCCGGCGGGAGCGACTGGAGCCCCTGGTTGCGGCAGGTCTCGACGGTATCGAGATCCGTCACCCGGGACACTCGAGAGAGGACATGAAGCGACTCGATGCGCTGTGTAATTTCCTGAATCTCGTTCCGAGCGGCGGGTCGGACTGGCACGGCGGCGACGAAGGTCCACGGCGGCTTGGCGCGATGAACATCCCGCTGGAGTGGCTGAGGAGGCAGGACGAAAAGGTCGAGTCCCTTGCCCAGGCCACACCGGCCGCCGGGGCGGGCAGTTGGACGTAGACGGGCGCGTTGCGCTCGTCACCGGCGGGGGGACGAGGGTCGGTCGCGCGATCGCGCTCGCGCTGGGTAAGGCCGGAATGCGTGTCGGAGTCCACTACGCTCGCTCGGAGCGAGGGGCGCGCGAGGTGGCTGAGCAAATCATCGGCTTCGGAAACGATGCCCGAACGCTTCCCGGTGACCTGACCGACCCGGCGACTGGCCAGCGGCTGGTGGAGCACACCGCGAAGGTGTTCGGAGGCCTGGATGTCCTCGTGAACTCGGCGGCGGTAATGCTTCACACGCCCATCGGCGAAGTCCTCGTCGAGGACTGGGATGCGATGTTCGCGCTCAATCTCCGTGCCCCATTCTTTCTCTCGCAGGCCGCGGCCCGCGTCATGGGCGACCGGGGCGGGGTGATCGTGAATATCGCCGATCTTGCCGCGTTCGAAACGTGGAAGGGCTACATCCCGCACGCGATCACAAAAGCAGGCCTCGTCCAGATGACCCGGGGAATGGCCCATGCGCTCGCGCCCCGCATCCGCGTCAACGCCGTGGCTCCGGGCCCCGTTCTCCTGCCGGAGGGGTGGACGCAGGAGCAGGCCGACAAGCTCGTTTCGACAACCCCTCTTCGCCGGCTCGGCAGCCCGGAGGACGTCGCAGAGGCGGTGATGTACCTGGTCTGCGCCGATTACGTGACTGGCGAGACTATCATCGTCGACGGAGGCCGTCACGTTCGTACCTGAGCCGCAGGTACGGTTATCTTTCACTGTATGACCGCGCGTTGGATGTGCTTTCCCCAGGCGACTCTCCGGCCCAGATGACAGCCCAGATGACAGCGGTAGAGCCCGTGCGCGACTACGATGTGGTAATAGTCGGGGCAGGTCCGGCGGGGATGACCGCCGCGCTGTATGCCGGGCGCGCGCTGCTGCGGACCGCGGTGCTCGAGCGGGGATTCCCCGGTGGAGAGCTGCTCAACACCGAGTATCTGGACGACGTCATCGGTTTTCCCAAGATCCTCGGCCATGAGCTCGCGGAAAGGTTCGCGTCCCACGCCAAACAATTCGGGGCCGAGTTCTTCGAGACGACCACTGTGACCGCGGTAAGGAAGATGCCCGATGGGTACTTTCATACCGAGACGGATCGCGGACTTTTTCGCTCTCCCGCGGCGATCGTCACGGCTGGCGGGACACCGATCAAGCTGGGGATACCCGGCGAGCTGGAGTACGCCGGCAAGGGGGTCTCCTACTGCGCGATCTGCGACGCCGCGTTCTTCAAGGAGCAGGTCGTCGCCGTCGTCGGCGGCGGCGATGCCGCCGTAGAGGAGGCCAATTTCCTCACGCGCTACGCGACCAAGGTGTACCTCATCCACCGCCGTCACGAGTTCCGGGCGTCGAAGATCCTCCAGCAGCATGTGTTCGAGAATCCCAAGATCGAGATCATCTGGGATACCGTTGCCGAGGAGGTGGTGGGAAACGCCGAGACGGGAATGACGGGATTGAGGCTTCACAACCTCGTCACCCAGGAGCGCGGCCTGCTCGACGTCACCGGGCTGTTCGTCTTCGTCGGCTTCCGCCCCAACACCGGCGTAATCGCCGGGCACTTCGAGCACGATGTGATGGGCTACGTCGTCACCGACGGGGCGATGATGACATCGATACCGGGGTTGTTCGTGGCGGGAGATCTGAGATCCCAGCTCACGCGTCAGGTGACGACCGCGTCGGGCGACGCAACGACGGCCGCAATTGCAGCGGACAAATACATCAGCCGTTTCCGGGAAGCTGAACGGAACGGAAACGCCAACGCCGTTCAGCAGGCTGTGGCCAGCTCGCATACGAGCGGCGGAGGGTACACGTGAACGTCGAGACATTCACCGTCGGCGCCTTTCAGGAAAACTGCTACCTGCTCGTCGACGACCGCTCGCGCAAGGCCGTCATCGTCGATCCCGGTGGCGAAGGAGAGCGACTGGTCGAGGCGGTCGAGGGTTCGGGCGCACAGCTGGAAGCGATCTGGATAACTCACGCCCATGTCGACCACGTCGGCGCCATCGCCGCGATCAAGCGCAGGTGGGATGTGCCCGTGTATCTCCACCCGGCCGATAAAAGGCTGTATCAGGCGGCGTCGCGCCAGGCCGAAGTTTACGGCGTTCCGTTCGAGGAGCCGCCCCCGCCTGATCGCGAATTCTCGGATGGGCAGCATTTGGACTTCGGGGGCGCGGGGTTCACCGTCATGCACGCCCCGGGGCATGCTCCCGGCCACGTCGTGATACATGGCGAGGGAATGGCGCTGGTCGGAGACTGTTTGTTCGCCGGGTCGATAGGCCGAACCGATCTTCCGTTTTCCAATCCGCCCCAGCTCGCCGAGTCATTGAAGAAAATCGCCGACCTGCCGCCGGAGACCGTGGTGTACCCCGGGCACGGAATGGAAACGACGATAGCTGAGGAGAGGCGCTCGAATCCGTTTCTGAATGGAACCGCCCGCATCGTGGGCCGATGACGACCGACAATCACGGAAAGAGAATGCCATCAAAGACACGTACCGCACCCTTGCCGAAGCGTCCGGCCGCCACGCGTACCGAGAAGGATCCCCTCGGATCGATGGAGGTCCCTATCAGCGCGCTGTACGGAGTGCAGACGCTGCGTGCGGTCAGGAACTACCCGATCAGCGGTATTCTCCCGCTTCCCGCGTTCGTCGACGCGACAGTTCGCATCAAGCGTGCGGCGGCACTGACGCACAAGGAAACCGGGAGGCTGGAGCCGGTTCTGGCGCAGGCGATCGTCAAGGCGGCCGATGAAGTACTGGGGGGCGAGCATCGCGAGCACTTCGTCGTCGACATTTACCAGGCTGGCGCGGGCACGTCGCACAACATGAACTGCAACGAGGTGCTGGCGAATCGCGCGAATGAGATACTGGGAGAGAAGAGGGGGACGTACACCCCGATCCATCCCAACGATCACGTCAACATGGCGCAATCCACCAATGACGTGATTCCCACCGCGATCCGGCTGGCCTGCCTCACCGAGCTTGGTGTGCTCGAGGATTCATTCGACAAGCTTGCGGCGGCGTTCGAGTCGAAGGCAACGGAGTTCGACACCGTCCTCAAATCGGGCCGGACTCACTTGCAGGACGCGATGCCGATCCGGCTGGGGCAGGAGCTGGCTGGTTACGCTGGATCGCTGCGGCGCGGGCTCAGGAGAGTCGTAGAGTCCGCGGATTATCTGCGCGACCTGGGTATCGGCGGCAGCGCAGTCGGCACCGGGGTGAACGTCGAGCCCGCGTACCCGGCGCTCATGATCAAGCATTTGCGAGCGTCCGCCAAAGTCGAGCTGCGGGAAGGCGCGGACAGGGTTCAGCTGATGCAAAGCATGGGAGACGTGGCGGGATTCAGCTCGCAGCTGCGGGTCCTGGCCCTCGACCTCAGCAAGATCGCCAGTGACCTGCGCCTGCTCGCGAGCGGTCCGCGCACGGGATTCGATGAGATCCGGCTGCCGGCGGTACAGCCCGGCTCCTCGATCATGCCCGGCAAAGTCAATCCGTCGATTCCGGAGATGGTGAACCAGGTCTGCTTCCAGGTGGTCGGAAATGACGCGTGCGTGAGCGTTGCCGCCGAGCATGGACAGCTCGAGCTGAACGTCATGATGCCTGTCATTGCCTACAACGTGCTGCTGGCGATGCAGATACTCGGCAACGCCGCGCTGGTTCTGGCGGACAAGACGGTGCGTGGGATGGAGGCGAACCGGGAGATGTGCGAGTACTGGCTCGAGCGCTCGGCCGCACTGGCCACGGCGCTGGCGCCGCAGATCGGGTATGCGCGCGCGGCTGAGCTGAGCAAGCAATCGGTGAAGGAAAACGTTCTCATCCGCGACCTGGTGAAGAGAGAAAAGGTTCTCCCGGACGGCGAGATCGACGAGGTTCTCGACATGCGGAAGATGACCGAGATCGGGGTGCCTGGCGGGACGCACGGCGGGGTCTCCGCGGGGTAACTGCAAAAACGGCTAAACGCAGAACGGCCAACTGCAGAACATCAGAAGCGATTCAGAGCTTGTCTCACGACCGTCATTTCTCTATCCTGAAGCCATGCGGATAACGACCTGGGCCGAGTATGGAGTGATTTGCGCTCTCCATCTGGCGAAGAGAACTGAGCTCGGGCCCGTGAACGGGCGCGAGATCGCGCGCATTGAACGCCTTCCGGGCGACTACGTGGAGCAGATTCTCCTCCGTCTGCGCCGGGCTGGGGTGATCGCCAGCACTCGGGGTGCACGCGGGGGTTACGTGCTCGCGAAGCGACCCGAGGAGGTATCGATTCGCGACGTGATCCACGCCTCGGAGCTGGAGACGTTCGATCTCCACTGCGTCAGCCACCCGATCGAGGAAGACCGCTGCTCGGCGTCGCACAACTGCAGCATCCGGCCCGTGTGGGTAATGCTGCAGCAGAAGATCGACGATGTGCTGCAGTCGGTGACGCTCGCGGATCTGTTACACGACGAGTCGACGGTGCGCGCCCGCGTCGGGCTGCCGAAAACCGATCCCGCGCGGGGAAAACCGGGGCTGCCGATACTCGAGACGGTTTGAGCGAAGGGGATGCGGAAACGGCGCGTCTGATCGACGCGCCGTTTTTTTTTTCTTTTAACGGAGAACTGCCATGCTACCCGCTTCCCGCTGGTCGCTGCTGGCTCCCCGCTGCCTTCGCCGGGACGTAACAATACACCGCATGAGCGCGAGTGAAGAAGGCCTTGTGATGGGAGCGCACGCCGACAAGTCGGTGTCGTACGCAGCGCATAGCGGGCAGCGACCAGCCGACAGCGGGCAGCATATCAGTTAGCAGTTGCCTTCGAATTCAGGCCGTGCCCGGTCTGTAAGTGCCGAAGGGGGGACTCGAACCCCCACGGGCTTGCACCCACTGGCTCCTGAAGCCAGCGCGTCTACCAGTTCCACCACTTCGGCGTGCTACTGTTCGAAGATAGAAACCGCCGGGAGTGAAGTCAACGCAAACGCGCGCATCCCTTTCTCGAAATTGCTGTTGCGTCTAACTTGAGCCCGAAGTCAAATGGCAGAGACAGTCGAGAAGGAGAAAAGGGAGTCCATTGCGCGGAACAAACGCGCGAAGCACGACTACCACATCCTCGACACCTGGGAAGCCGGCGTGGTTCTGACCGGCAGCGAGGTGAAGTCGCTTCGGGATGGCAAGGCCAACATCACCGATTCCTACGCGATCGTTAAGGACGGCGAGGTTTTTCTGCTCAATCTCCACATATCGCCGTATGAAAAGGCGAGTCACTTCAATCACGAGCCGACGCGTACGCGCAAGCTTCTGCTCCACCGCAAGGAGATCAGGAAAATGATCGGAGCGGTGGAACGACAGGGACTCACGCTCGTTCCGCTCGAGCTGTACTTCAAGCGGGGCAGGGCGAAGGTCGCACTCGCGCTCGGCAAGGGAAAGAAGCTGTATGACAAGCGGGCCGACGAGAAGCGGCGTGACGATGAGCGTGACATGCAGCGAGCCGTTCGGACGCGATGATCGCACTGCTGCTGTTTCTGCAGGCCGCGGCTTCGCAGCCCGCGCTGGCCGTACGGGATGGGCCGTCGCGGGTGATGGTGCCGGTTACCTCGAGCGGTGCGGATCGCACCGTGCGCGCGGACGCGCTGATGAGCGCCATGGGTGGAGCGCTCGTGAACGGACCCAATCAGCGCTTCACGCTGGTGCTTTCAAAGGGACGGCTGGAGCTTGCCGATGGGATTCCGTTCGCGCGGCTCGACACCCTGATGATTCCGCTTTCTCGCCCACCGGTCGTCCGCGGCGGATTTCTGCACCTTCCCTACCAGCTCGTCAGCGAGATCATCCCGCGGTACGGGGGCGGATATTTCTATGATCGCCCCGCGCGGGAGCTGCGGACGTTCTCTACCATCGTCAGGCGGGCACCGGCACAGCGACCGCCGCCAGTAGCTGCCGCCCGGCCGCGCCCGCCGGTGACGCGGCCGACGGAAAAGCGAATCGTGGTGATCGATCCGGGACACGGCGGGCGCGACCAGGGGATGAGCGGTCCGATCGGAAGCTCTCCGTGGTTCATCGAAAAGGACGTGGTCCTCGCGATGGGGAAAAAGCTCGCCGCGGCGCTGCGCAGGGAAGGAATCGACGCCGTGATGACGCGCACGACGGATACCCTGATCGCCCTTTCCGATCGTGGACACATCGCCAACCGGAGCCGGGGCGACGTTTTCATATCTCTCCACGTGAACGCGCCGGGAAGCAGGAACGCGTCTGGCGCGCGCGAGCGGGGCTTCGAGACATATTTTCTCGCCGAGGCGAGAACCGCTGATGCGCGGCGGGTGGAGCAGATGGAGAACGAGGCGGTGAAGTTCGAGACCGGAGCCGACGCGCCAAAAGGAGATCCTCTGAGCTTCATCATCACCGACATGGCGCAGAACGAGCACCTGCGTGAATCCAGCGAGCTCGCGCAGACGATCCAGCTCGGTCTCATCGACGTCCATCCGGGCCCGAACCGCGGCGTCAACCAGGCGAATTTCGCCGTACTCCGCGGCTCTTACATGCCGGCGGTTCTCATCGAGCTCGGTTTCGGCACCAACCGCTCCGAGGCGACGTTCCTCAGCGATGACGCCAACCAGACGCGGCTCGCGAAGCGGATCGCCGATTCGGTGATCGCCTATCTCCAGCGGTACGAGTCACGGGTGGGAGGCGCTCGCTAGCGTGGGGCACTCGGCGCTTGCTGTCACAGCCGCCGGAATTGAATTTCAGAATCCAGTGTTGCTCGCCGCCGGCACCGCCGCGTATGGGCGTGAGCTTGCCCGTGTGATCGATCTCGATTCTCTGGGCGGCCTGGTCACCAAAGCGGTAAGTGTGGAGCCGCGCGGCGGCGCGCCCGCGCCGAGAGTGGCGGAGTTCGATGGCGGAATGATCAACGCCGTTGGCCTCGCCAATCCCGGCATGAATGATGTGAGCGAGGTGCATCTTCCGTGGCTGGAAGAGAATCTGCGGCGAGCACGGGTTCTCGTGAACGTAGTCGGGAGTCGCGCAGAAGATTATCCCACGGTAATCGAGCGACTCGACGCGTCGGCCGCTGTTGCGGGGTATGAGCTGAACGTCAGCTGTCCCAACGTCAAGGCCGGTGGGGTGGAGTTCGGCGCTGACCCGGCGACACTTTCGGATGTCGTGCGGCGGTCGCGAGCCGCGACCCGCAAACCCATTTTCGTAAAGCTTTCTCCGGCCGTCTCCGATATCGCCCTTGCGGCAAAGGGTGCCGCGGAGGCCGGTGCCGATGGAATTTCCGTGGTGAATACGATGCCCGGACTGGTGATCGATGTCGACACGCGGCGGCCGGTGCTCGGATTTGGCAGTGGTGGCGTGAGCGGCTCCGGGCTGTTACCGGTCGGCGTGCTCGCCACATATAAGGTCGCCAGGGCAGTGCGACTGCCCGTGATTGGCGTCGGAGGCATTAGTGGAGTGACCGACTTGCTTCAGTACCTGATGGCCGGAGCATCGCTGGTCGCCGTCGGTACCGCGGCGATGCAGCAGCCTCGCCTCCCCGAGAAGCTCGTCTCGGATCTGGCGGGCTGGTGTGAATCGCACGGGGTGGAGTCGCTTGGTGAGCTGACCGGGTCGCTCTCGTGGACGACGTGACGGCCACGCGCGCGCTCAGGTATCTGCCGTCGTGAAACCGAAGTCCACCCCGCGCAAAACCCCTCCGCACCCCGCGCACCCGACGGTGCCGATCGTAGCGCTGGATTTCCCGGATGCGAAGGCGGCCCTGAGAATGGTCGATCTTCTTGGCGATGCCTGCCGCTTCTACAAGGTCGGGAGTGAGCTGTTCACTGCCGCCGGGCCGCAGATCGTCGAGACCCTCCGCGCGCTCGGGAACGACGTCTTCCTCGACCTCAAGTACCACGACATTCCCAATACGGTGCGCGGCGCGGCGAGAAGCGCCGCGGCCATGGGCGCCAGGCTCATCACGGTCCACGCGACCGGCGGCCGCCGGATGATCGAGGCGGCGGTCGAGGGGGCGGGGGAGCGGACCGGCGTGCTCGGGGTGACCGTCCTGACCTCGCTGGACGCCTCCTCGCTTCGGAGCGCGACCGGAACCAAGACGCTGGAGCTCTCCGGAGAGGTCATGCGACTGGCTGGAGAGTGCGCGGCGGCGGGGGCGTTCGGCGTCGTCTGCAGCGGCCTGGAGGCGAAGAAAATCCGCGCGAAATACGGCGACAGGCTCCGGCTGCTGGTACCCGGCATTCGCGGAGCCGGCGCGAAAACCGACGATCAGAAGCGCGCGGTGACCCCCGCCGAGGCGGCCAGGGCGGGCGCGGCTTATATCGTACTCGGAAGGATGGTCACCCAGGCCGCCGATCCGGGCGCGGCGCTGAAAGTGGCGATCGCGACCATCTAACCCACGGTCCCACCATACTTTGGGAGCACGCCCAGCCTTGCCTCAGGGCGAAGGGCTGTGTATTTTCAAAGGCTAACTCGGATTTTTTAGGGGCTACGCCCCATTGCCATTCAGGTGGGGAACAGGACGTGAAGGTTCGAAGCAGCGTTAAGCCGATCTGCGAGCACTGCAAGGTCATCAAGAGACAGGGCGTGACCCGCATCATCTGCAAGCGGAATCCCAAGCACAAACAGAGGCAGGGTTAAGTGGCGCGCATTGCCGGCGTCGATCTTCCGCGCGAAAAGAAGGTGGAGATCGGCCTCACCTACATTTTCGGCATCGGTCGCGCGACCGCCCGCCGCATTCTCGGCTCGACCGGCGTCAACGCCGAGCAGCGGGTTCGCGATCTCAACGACAACGATATCAATCGCCTGCGTCAGGCGATCGAAAAGGATTTTCGGGTCGAGGGTGCGCTGCGCACCGAAGTCGCGATGAACATCAAGCGCCTCATGGACATCGGCAGCTACCGCGGCATTCGTCATCGCCGTGGTCTCCCGGTCCGTGGCCAGCGCACGCACACCAACGCCCGCACCAAGAAGGGTCCACGCCGCGCTATCGCCGGCAAGAAGAAGGTAACGAAGTAATGGCTCAGGTAACGAAGTAACCATGGCAATCGGAAAGAAGACCAAGCGCGTGATCGAGGCGGAAGGGATCGCCCACGTCAGCGCCACGTTCAACAACACGACCATCACGATCACCGACTCGCACGGGAACACGATCTCGTGGGGCTCGTCGGGGAAGGCCGGTTTCAAGGGCTCCAAGAAGTCGACGCCGTTCGCCGCGACCGTCGCCGGTGAGCAGGCTGGACGCGAAGCGGTCACGCTCGGCGTTCGCCGGGTGCACGTGCGGGTTCAGGGACCGGGATCCGGCCGCGAGTCGGCGATCCAGGCGCTCGTCGCCGCCGGTCTGCAGGTGAAATCGATCAAGGATGTGACGCCGATTCCGCACAACGGCTGCCGTCCTCCAAAGCGCCGGAGAGTCTGACCGATGCGCTACACAGGACCAAGCTGCCGCCAGTGCCGCCGCGAAGGAACGAAGCTGTTCCTCAAGGCGACGAAGTGCTTCACCGAGAAGTGTCCCGTCGAGCGCAGGCCCACGCCGCCGGGACAGCACGGCTCTTCGACCGCCCGCCGCCGCAAGATGTCGGAGTACTCGAAGCAGCTGCGCGAGAAGCAGAAGATCAAGCGGATTTACGGCGTGAGCGAGCGACAGTTCCGGAACACCTTCGAGCGTGTCGCGCCGCTCCCGGGAATTACCGGACACAATCTCCTCGCCGCGCTGGAGAGCCGTCTCGACAACGTCGTGTACCGCATGGGATTTGCCGGCAGCCGCAAGGCGGCGCGCGTTCTCATCCGTCACCGCCACGTCGAAGTGAACCAGAAGTCGGTCGACATCCCCAGCTATCTCGTCGAGCCGGGACAGGAGATCCGCGTGCGCATGAAGTCGCGCGAGCAGGCGAGCATCATGACCGCGATGGACCAGTCGTCGCGTGGCGCGCCGCTGTCGTGGATCGCGGTTGACCGCGACACCTTCAGCGGGAAAATGCTCGAGAAGCCGACCAGGCCGAACATCCCGATCGCCGCGCAGGAACAGCTGGTGGTCGAGTTGTACTCCAAGTAGTTACGAGGTTATTGCGGACTGCTGACGGTTGAAACGGGCAAGTGCACCATTCGGAGCTCTACGTAAGCTGACGGTTGAACTGGGTAAGTGCACCACTTAACGATCAATGTAGGACGAGACCCTAACTCTCGTTACGGGCTCACCGCGCGTTAGGGGCGGGGTGGCACGTCAGGGAACTGAAACGAATATGGCAAACGCAATTGACTTGAGGGGACTTGTCCGTCCGCAGCTCGTCGAGGCGACGAAGCGCGAAGACAATCCCAATGTCGCGGAATTCCGCCTTCAGCCGCTCGAGCGCGGCTTCGGACACACCCTCGGCAACGCCATGCGGCGTCTTTTGCTGTCTTCCCTCCGCGGGTCGGCAGTCTGGGGCTTCCGCATCGACGGAGTGCTGCACGAGCACCAGACGATTCCGGGCGTGGTGGAAGATGTCCACCAGATCATCGGCAATCTCAAGAACCTGACTCTGACCCTGGATGAGGGCGTCGAGAACACGATCCTTCGCATCTCGAAGAGCTCGGCCGGTGCCGTGACCGCCGCCGACATCGAGGGCCAGGGCGGCGTGACGATCGTCGACCGCACCCAGCACCTCTTCACGCTGCAGGGCGATCGCGATATCAACGTCGAGCTGTATGTCGGCCGTGGTCGCGGCTACGTCGAGGCGGATCAGCACGCCGTCGACAAGACGCTGCCGGTCGACGTCGTTCGCGTCGACTCCATCTACAACCCGGTGCGCCGCGCCAATTTCTCGGTCGCCGAGACACGCGTCGGCCAGCGCACCGACTACGATCGGTTGACACTGACCGTCGAGACCAACGGCACCGTCACGCCTGAAGAGGCTGTCAGCTACGCCGCCGCGCTCGCGCAGACGCACTTCCAGTACTTCGCGGGCTTCGGCTCGCACGCGTCGGCTCCGCTCACGCCGGGAACGGACATTCCCGGTGGCGATGCGCACCGCCTCGCCGAGGTGCTGCGCACGCCGATCGAGGATTTCGAGCTTTCGGTGCGGTCGGTGAACTCACTCAAGAACTCGAACGTTCGGACCCTTGGCGACCTCGTTCGCCAGACCGAGAGCCAGATCCTGCAGGTGAAGAATTTCGGCAAGAAGTCGCTCAACGAGATCGCGGATCTGCTCGAGCGCGAGAACCTGAACTTCGGCATGAAGTACGAGGAGACTCCTGACGGCGTTCGCATCACCGATCAGGGCACGCCACCCAACCGCAACGTCGCCACCGTTGGCGCGGACGACGAAGAGGAAGTCTAGGAATGCGCCACCGCAAACAGGGTCGTCAGCTCCGCCGGACGAGCGAGCAGAAGCTCGCTCTGATGCGGAGCCTGGCGAAGGCGCTGATCGAGAAGGGCGCGATCGAGACCACCGAGGCGAAGGCCAAGGAGCTCCGGCCTTTCGTCGAAAAGCTGATCACCAAGGCGAAGACCGGGACTCTGCACAACCGCCGGCTCGCCGGCCGCAAGGTCCCGCACCGCGCCACCGCCGACAAGCTGTTTCAGGAAGTCGGACCGCGCTTTGCGACGCGGGCGGGCGGTTACACGCGCATCCTCAAGACCGGCCACCGCAAGGGTGACGGCGCCGAGATGGCGCGTATCGAGCTGCTGGACGGGGAGGCCAGGTAAAATGGCGCAGGTCAAGCGAAATCGCTGCTACGTGTGCGACAAGGGCGTCGCGTACGGCAACAACGTGTCACACGCCAACAACAAGACGCGGCGTACCTGGAAGCCGAATCTTCAGGTCGCGCGCGTCGTCGTCGATGGGAAGATCACCAAGGTCAAGGTGTGCACGCGGTGCATCCACGCGGGGAAGGTTACGCGTGCGCCGAGAGGTAAGTCCGCTGCGTAGTTTCGTCGTTCGTCGCAGAGGAGGGGAGCCCTATGGGCTCCCCTTTTTTCTGTCCGAAACGGCGACTGACGAGCTGGTAGCTGCCAGCGTACAAGCGGCCGGCCGCGAGCTGCAAACCACCCCACCGCTCGCAACGTTTACGTCAGGATCATCACCCGGTCTTTCTTTCTCGAGCAAGTCCAGTCGCGCGGTCGTAAGGCTCGTGGCGGGCAGCTTTCAGCCTGGCAGCTACCAGCTCGTCAGTCGCCGTTTCTTTGCGAGTCAGAGGCGCTATTTTCCCACCGTGATCTCCGCCTCTAAGTAAGTGCCTAAGCGCACGGATATTCACCGAATCCTGCTGATAGGCTCCGGCCCCATCGTAATCGGACAGGGAGCCGAGTTCGACTATTCCGGCACCCAGGCCGCGAAAGCGCTGAAGGAAGAAGGGTTCGAGGTGATCCTCGTCAACTCGAATCCGGCGACGATCATGACCGATCCGGAGTTCGCGGACCGTACCTACATCGAGCCCGTGACGCCTGAGTACGTCGAGCTCGTCATCGCCAAGGAACGCCCGGACGCACTGCTGCCGACGATGGGCGGGCAGACCGCGCTCAACGTCGCGATGAAGCTGGCGCAGAACGGCGTGCTCGCCCGCTACGGCGTCGAGCTCATCGGCGCTGACGAGCGCGCCATCGCGATGGCGGAGGACAGAAAGCTGTTCGGTGAAGCGATGAAGCGGATCGGGTTGGCCGTGCCCGAGGGCGGAATAGCCGTGACCCTCGAGGAAGCGACCGGCCTCGTCGACATCACGGGCTTTCCCGCGATCATCCGCCCCGCCTTCACCCTCGGAGGCACGGGCGGCGGCATCGCTTACAACCGGGATGAGTTCGAGGAGATCGTGCGGCGCGGCCTGGGGCTGTCGCCCGTCAGCCAGGTTCTGATCGAGAGAAGCGTCATCGGCTGGAAGGAGTTCGAGCTCGAGGTAATGCGCGACGGGGCCGACAACGTCGTGATCGTCTGCTCGATCGAGAACCTCGATCCGATGGGGGTTCATACCGGGGATTCGATCACCGTCGCCCCCGCGATGACCCTCACCGATCGCGAGTATCAGCTGATGCGCGACGCCGCGGTCGCCGTGATCCGCGAGATCGGCGTCGAAGCCGGTGGATGTAACATCCAGTTCGCCGTCAATCCCTCCGATGGCGAAATGCTCGTGATCGAGATGAACCCCCGCGTCTCGCGCTCGTCGGCGCTCGCGTCCAAGGCGACGGGCTTCCCCATCGCGCGAATCGGGACGAAGCTGGCGGTGGGCTACCGCCTCGACGAGATACCGAACGACATCACAGGAACGACTCCGGCTTCGTTCGAGCCCGTGCTGGATTACGTAGTCGTGAAATGCCCGCGCTTCGCCTTCGAGAAGTTCCGCGCCGCCGACCCCCGACTCACCACCCAGATGAAATCGGTGGGAGAATCGATGGCCATCGGACGCACCTTCAAGGAGGCCTTTCAGAAAGGGCTCCGTGCGCTCGAGATCGGGCGCTCCGGGTGGGTTACCGCTGCCACCCTTGCCGACGACCGGCTCGCCGACGACTCGCTCGAGACGCTGCGCGCGGCGCTGAGGCAGCCGACGCCGGAAAGAATCTTTCAGGTCAAACGCGCGCTCGAGGCAGGGCTCGACATCGAGGAGCTCAACGGCCTTACGGGGATCGATCCGTGGTTTCTCGCGCAGATGATGGAGCTTCTCGACGCCGAGCGCGCATACGCGGCGCTTCCGAAAGTCGATGCGGATGTACTGTGGCGCATGAAGCGCATCGGATTCTCCGACCGCCAGCTCGGCGAGCTGCGCGGTGAATCGGAGCTGGATGCCCGACGGCGCCGCATCCGCCTCGGAATCCTCCCTGCGTACAAGATGGTCGATACCTGCGCCGGCGAGTTTCCGTCGTCGACGCCGTATCTCTACAGCAGCTATGAGGAGGAGAGCGAAGCGCCCCGCACCGGCAAGCGCTCGGTGGTGATCCTTGGCAGCGGGCCCAATCGCATCGGGCAGGGAGTGGAGTTCGACTATTGCTGCGTGCGCGCGGCGCTGTCGCTTCGCGAGCAGGGTTACGAGACGATAATGATCAACTCGAACCCCGAGACCGTCTCCACCGATTTCGACATCTCCGACAAGCTGTACTTCGAGCCGCTGACACTCGAGCACGTCCTCGACATCGTCGACCGCGAGCAGCCGCTGGGGGTTATCGTGCAGCTCGGTGGACAGACTCCGCTCAAGCTCACCAATGGCCTTGCCCAGGCCGGCGTCAGGATCCTGGGCACCCAGCCGGATGCCATCGACATCGCTGAAGACCGGCGCCGCTTCGACGCGATCGCGCGTGAGCTGGGGATACGCCAGCCGGAGAACGGCACCGCGACGAGCCTCCCCGATGCCGTCGCCGCGGCCGAACGAATCGGGTATCCGGTGCTCGTCAGACCGTCATACGTCCTCGGCGGCCGGGCGATGGAGATCGTATACGATCAGAAGTCCCTCAAGGGCTACTTCCAGCGGGCGGCGCTCGTATCAGAGGACAAGCCCGTGCTGATCGATCGGTTTCTCGAGGACGCCTTCGAGGCGGACGTCGACGCGATCTCGGATGGCCGGCGCGTCGTCATCGGCGGGATCATGCAGCACATCGAGGACGCCGGCATTCACTCCGGAGATTCGGCCTGCGTCCTGCCGCCTTATCTGATCGATGAAAAGCACATGGACGTCATGCGCGAGCACACCGTCGCGCTGGCCAAGGCGCTCGGCGTCATCGGGCTGATCAACGTCCAGTACGCGATCAAGGACGGCGAGGTCTATGTCCTCGAGGTAAATCCGCGCGCGAGCCGGACCATCCCGTTCGTCTCGAAGGCGATCGGCGTCCCGCTCGCCGCGATTGCCGCCCGGGTAATGCTGGGCGAGTCGCTCGATGACATCGGATTCGTCGAAGAGGTGAGCCCCGGCTACGTATCGGTAAAGGAAGCTGTTTTCCCGTTCAACAAGTTCCGCGAGTTCGATCCGATCCTCGGCCCCGAGATGCGGTCCACCGGCGAAGTGATGGGTATCTCCGACTCGTTCGGCGCCGCGTTCGGGAAAGCGCAGCTCGCCGCCGACAACGTGCTCCCGCCGGAAGGCGGCGTGTTCATTACCGTGAATGATTCGGACAAGCGCGGCGTCACTCCGATCGCG
>DASTTD010000309.1:0-3584 GCA_035760325.1 Gemmatimonadaceae bacterium | reverse complement strand
TGTATTGGTAGCCGTGCCGGCTACCGATACTCATCGCGCGATCGAGGCGGTCTGGAGGATCGAGTCCGCTAGGCTGATCGCGGCACTCACGCGAATCGTGCGAGACGTGGGCGTGGCGGAGGACCTCGCGCAGGATGCTCTCGTCGCCGCGCTCGAGCAGTGGCCGGGGACCGGGGTTCCGGACAATCCTGGCGCCTGGCTGATGGCCACTGCCAGGCATCGCGCGATCGACTTGCTGCGCCACACTGCCCTGGCGCAGCGCAAGCACGAGCAGATCGGACGCGACCTCGATGCGCGGCAGGAGACGACCGTTCCCGATCTCGACGCCGCGATCGACGATGACGTCGGCGACGACCTGCTGCGGCTCATCTTCATCTCCTGTCATCCTGTCCTCTCGACCGAAGCCCAGATCGCGCTCACTCTGAAGCTCCTCGGCGGACTTTCCACTGAGGAAATCGCGCGCGCATTTCTCGTCCCCGAGCCGACGATCGCCCAGCGGATCGTGCGAGCGAAGAAAACCCTGGCCGGTGCCGGGGTACCCTTCGAGGTTCCCCGCGGATCCGCGTTTACCGCGCGACTTTCCTCGGTGCTGCAGGTGATCTACCTCGTCTTCAACGAGGGCTATTCCGCGACCTCAGGCGATGATTGGTTGCGTCCGGAGCTTTGCGATGACGCGCTTCGCCTCGGGCGGATACTGGCCGAGCTGGTTCCGAGGGAGGGCGAGGTGCATGGGGTGGTGGCGCTGATGGAGATTCAGGCGTCGAGAGCGCGCGCCCGCGTGGGGCCCTCCGGTGAGCCGGTGCTGCTGCTGGACCAGGACCGCGGGCGGTGGGATCACCTTCTGATCCGGCGCGGACTTGCGGCGCTCGCGCGCGCTGAATCGCTGGGGCCACTCGGTCCTTACGGCCTGCAGGCGGCAATCGCCGCGTGTCACGCGCGGGCGCGAACGGGTGAGGAGACGGACTGGACGCGGATATCCGGGCTTTATGGTGAGCTGGCTCGAGTAGCCCCGTCGCCGGTGATCGAGCTGAATCGCGCGGTTGCCGTTGGAATGGCGCTGGGACCGGCAGAGGGACTCACGCTGGTCGATCAGCTGCGGTCGGATCCGTCACTCGGCGGATACCATTTACTATCCAGCGTGCGTGGAGATTTGCTGTTCAAGCTCCACCGCTTCAGCGAAGCGAAGGAGGAATTCGAGCGCGCGGCTTCGCTCACGCGCAACGCGCCGGAACGCGGGCTTCTGCTCGCGCGTGCGGGCGCGTGCGATACATCGTTATCCAACGCAACGACGCAGTCCCCGGCTGATTAGTTGAAGCGCGTCGTGCGCCACAGCGCGAAGCTGCAGCCGCCGAGGATTCCGAGCGTCACCAGCGCGAGTCCGGCGGCCCACTCCCCATCGAAGGGGATCTGCGGAGCCCGGGCCACTGCCCCGAATCCAATCAACGTTGCCGTAGCCGCCGTCACGACGACCCAGTCGATCAGATTTCGTCTCGATCGAATGGCGCCCGCCGCGCGCCCTTCCGATCGCTCCCTGGTGTAAGCCGGATCAACCCCATAACGATCGCCCTCGCGTGCGGCCGCATCCTGCCATCGCAGCCGTTCCTGGCGGCCGACCGACGCGAACGCAATGACCGCGGCTCCGAGCGCCATCACGATCGAGCCGCCGACGACGTACGCGACCGGGGCGCCAGTTCCGCGCAGCTCACCGAAGACGAGCACTGCCCAGAGCAGGCCCCAGAGCTGATTGGTATTCGATAGCGGGATTCCGCGCGTAATGCCGGCGTATTTCACGGCGTACTGCTGGAACAGGTCGCCGATGACCCAGACGAAACCGCCAAGCAGAAGCCAGAAGAGCACGTGCCGCGCGGCGGCCATCTCGCTCCAGAGCGGCGCAAAGCCTCCACTGTAGACTACGGCGAGCACCGCCATCATCCCGAGCTCGCCGATGGTGAAAAAAGTGATGAACGAGAGCGGACTCATTCCGGTGAGGTACGCTTTGCGGTAGGGGATGTACATCGTGCCCCACAGGACGCCGGCTGTCAGCGCGGCCACCACGCCGCGGAAGGCGTCGCCTGAAGCGGCCTGCGTCGACGACGCGATCGCGAGCGCGGCACCGCCCGCGAACATCAGCAGCGCTCCCCCTACTACTCCCGCCCAGCGACGCCAGTCAGCGCCGCGCAGCTCGTTGAAGAAAACCACGCCCCAGAAGATTCCGAGGAGGCTGTTGCTGTTCCAGAGGGGAAACGCGATGCTGAGTCCGACATCCCGGACGGCGAAGATCGTCAGCGTGTTGGCGACGGCCCATATACAGCCGGCGAGTATTGCCCAGACGATCAGGTGCGGCGCCTGTCGGAGATCGGCCGCGATGTAGGACGTTCCCTGGATCAAGGCGGGAAGGCTCCACCGCGCCAGGAAAACGCCGATCACCATGCTCAGCGATATCACGACCGGTGACAAGCCGAGTGTAACGAGCTTGGTCGGCGCCTCGGCCGCCCCGAGCCACGCTCCGGCGGACAGGCCGCAAAAAATTCCAATTACCTGCAATGCCCGGAAGCGCCGGGCATCCGATGAGGTGTCGGCGTTGGCGCCGCTGAGCGGGTCCCCGGCGA
Organism: Gemmatimonadaceae bacterium; assembly: GCA_035760325.1. Lineage (GTDB taxonomy): Bacteria > Gemmatimonadota > Gemmatimonadetes > Gemmatimonadales > Gemmatimonadaceae > UBA4720. Next base: position 975 of record DASTTD010000309.1, on the reverse strand, counting down.
TCTGCGTCAACTGATCCAGCGGAGGACCAGCAGTCCACCCACCAGTACGACGACCGGTACCCAGAAATGCACGTCGCGCAGGACGACGCTCCACCAGGTGCGATACTCACCGCTGGTATTGTGCAAGGATTCGCTCGCCGAATTCGAGTGGCAGGAAAAGATCAACGTAGAACGACACAGATGCGAGTGGTTGATCCTAGTCGCTCGACCGTGCGGGTATCTGCCTCAGCGTGACCATCACGATGATTGCGAGCGCCGTGACGATGACGACGGCGGTAATGGCGGTCGTTTGCAATGCATGGGAGAAGGCCTCCTGCGCCACGGTGAGGAGCTCTTTTCCCAGCTGCCCCGGCAGGCGCCCAGCGACCGCGACGGCGCCGCCGAGTGTATCGCGAGCCGCGTCCGCGGCAGCGGAGGGAATCCCGGCCGGAATCTCATCCGCCATGTCGAGACGGTACACCGCGGTACCTACGCTTCCGAGGATCGCGATCCCTAGCGCGAGGCCGAGCTCGCTGCTCGTCTCGGAGATAGCCGACGCGGCTCCCGCGCGTTCGGGCGGAGCGACGCCCACGATCAGGTCGGTGGTGATGGTGATTGCCGCGCTGATTCCGATGGAGAGAATCACGAACGCGGCGATCAGCATCGGCAGGCCCCCGCCGTTTCTGACCTGCGTAAGCAGCGCAAAGCCGGCGGCCGCCATTAGCAGGCCACCGCTCATCACGAGAGCCGGGCGCGCTCGCCGGGCGGCGACAGGCGCGAACATCGAGCCCACCATCCCCGCCACCGTCGAAGGTATCAGCCACATTCCGGCCCGCAGCGGCGACAGCCCGAGCACCAGCTGCAGGTACTGCACGCTGAAAAAGTAGGCGCCGGCAATGGCGATCAGGACGATCAGCTGCGTTCCGACCGACGTGCTGAACGCCGGAACCCGAAAGAGGTCGAGATCGATGATCGGATCTTTCAGTCCGCGCTGCC